>DAORUG010000108.1:0-10352 GCA_035433125.1 Flavobacterium sp. | reverse complement strand
TTAAAGATTTTCCTGCGTTTATTATTACTGATGATAAAGGAAATGATTTCTTTGAGAATTTGTAGTGTTTAGCAGCATATTCGCAGATTTTTTAAATAATAAAACCGCCTTAGTGGGCGGTTTTTGTTTTTGGGTCTCATCTAGAAAGCTTTATTGAAAATTTACTTCTTTTATCGAATATTTTTAATTCTTCAAATCCTTAATTACTTTAAACGCTACGTCCACTTCATCTTCGCTTACCAAAATAGTAAATTCGTTTGAAGTCGAAATTACTTCGTTGATGATGATTCCTTCCCAAGCCAAACGTTGGAAAATGAAATAATAAATTCCCGGAACCACGATATTTTCTTTGGGTAATTTTACTGTGATAGAAGCCAGATTTTCCAGTTTTTGAATCAACTTTTCGTTTACAAAATGTTTGTCAACAAGGTGGTTGACACTATTGCTTACAACAATATTCGTTTCGTTTACGCCACGAGATGAGGTGTAAAAAATATCTGAAAAAGTGTTGATATCCGTAATTAAATCGGCTTGTTTGTTCAAAACGGTTTCAGAAGCGGCAAAGGTATAATCCGTCAAAGCAGACCGAACGGTGATTTCGCCAATGTTTTTTATGACTTTGTTGATTTTGTGATTGAGTCTAAAATCCAGCTCTTCGGTGAGTCTTTTCAGCGCCATTACAACTGCGCCTTGTTTTACTTCCTTGCCAAATTCAGATTCCAATTCGACCATAATATTTCTGGACAATGAAGTCAAATTGATAATTCCAAGTGACAAAGCGTTCAACAAAAAAGGCTTTGTTTTGATGTAATTTTCTACAATTGAGGAAACTGTTTTCATTTTTTTAGTTGTGTTTTTTTTAAAGAAATCACCGTTTTGTTTCGGAAGATTTAGAATATAAAATCTACGATTCCTTAGATTGTTGTTTGTAAACCTTTTGCAAAGATAAATAAAAAAACAATTTGTTACAAATCAAACAATAATAAATTTGGTTAAAAATGATAAAAAGCATCCATCAGGTGTTCAACAGCAAAAGATTTACCTTCTTTATGAACGGCAATGATGTCAAAACGCACTTCAATATCTATGTCATTTGAAATAACGTATTCGTTTACTGCCTTCACTAAAAGCTGAATTTTCTTTGGTTTTACAAAGTCTTGAGGCAAACCAAAATCCAATGAGGAGCGTGTTTTTACTTCAATAATGGCGAGAGTATTTTCTTTTTTGGCAATGATGTCGATTTCGGCTTTCTGGAAAGTCCAGTTTGTTTCTAGAATTTCATAACCGTTTTTTTGAAGAAATTCAACCGCTATTTCTTCGCCTAGTTTTCCTAAATCGTTGTGTTCGGCCATGGTGAAGTTAGAGGTTAGAAGATGGGAGTTATGTGTTATTCAAAAATCAGTTTTGAAGTTGTTGCATTTAATTCTAAAGAGACTTGTTTGCCTAAAATCAAGACTCGGTTGTCGCGAAAATGTCCTGCCGGAAAATTATACAGGATGGGAAACGAATATCCTTTAGTCACATCTTCGATAATTTGGTTGGCGTTTTTCCCCCACGGAATATCATTATCCTTCATTTTAGTCATTGTCCCAACGATTAAACCATTCAATCCATCAAAACAACCGCAACGTTTCAGGCTCATCATCATTCGGTCGATGTGGTACAAATATTCGTCTAAGTCTTCGATGAAAAGTATTTTTCCTTTGCAATCGATTTGTGCATTCGAACCCATAAGGCTGTATAAAATAGACAAATTCCCGCCCACAATTTCACCTTTGGCTGTGCCAAGTCGGTTTGCGGCATCAAAAGGAATTTCATAATTCAGGCTTTCGCCAAAAAGGGATTTCCGCAAACTTTCTATCGATTCTACGCTGGCTTTTCCAACGGTTATTGGCATTGCGCCGTGAATGGTGGCAATGTTTAAATTGTTTATATAACTGTGAATTACGGTTACGTCGCTGAAGCCAACAATCCATTTTGGACTTTGTTTGAATTTTGTAAAATCCAATAAATCAATCATTCGAACGGTTCCATAACCACCACGAACACACCAAATGGCTTTGATATTGGGATTGTCTAATTGTTGCTGAAAATCTGCTGCTCGTTCCGCATCAGTTCCTGCCAATTGATTGTTGTCCAATCCAATAGTTTTTCCAATTACGACTTCTAATCCCCAACTGTGCAATAAATCTATGGCGGGTTTCAGGTTGTCGTCAATGTTTTTGCGAGCTGTAGATACAATAGCTATTGTATCTCCTTTTTGTAAACTAGGTGGAATTTTCATAGGTATTTGGGCTTGAATGTTGGCAGATTGAAAAATGAAAATTAGGATTAGCAATTTATAAAAAACAGCGTTACTATTTATGTATGAAAATTGAATAGTACGCATATTTTGAAAATGTAAATTAATTTACTTTTAGTTTTTACTATGAATCAAATACAAATATATTTTTTTATTGTGAAGTAGTTTATTCTACCAAGAATTTTTTAACAATTGAATGTTCTCCCGAATTGATTTTGGCAAAATAAATTCCGGCAGGAAAATCGATGTTCAATTGGGTTTCGCCAATGAATTTTTGTTCTAATATTTTTGCTCCAATTGTATTGTATATTTCGATGGTTGCTTTTTCGTTCAAACCTGAAATGGTAATTGATTTTTGAGCCGGATTTGGATAAAGGTTTACTTTCAAATCAGCAAAATCATTGGTCGATAAATTAAAATGCCAAGTTTGACCTACTTTTGAACCCCAAATGTAATTGGCCAATTCGGGATAATCAATAAAGGGATTTCTGTTGACTTGCCAAGTGTAAATGTAATTATTTCGGTTCATTTCGAAATCATCCGAAGGGTCTAAAGTGTTCCAAGTTAACAGTGAAGCCAAATCTCCCAACTGTCCTACGGTTGTGTCAGCAATATCCCCATTGACAACACTTAGCGCATTGTATCGAACTGCCATATAAAAAACAGAACGCGCCACATCGCCTTTCCACGAACCCAAAGTTCCGCTTGGTCCGTTGTAACCTGTTAATCCATAATCGTTATTGCTACGCAAACTGTTTTCGGCTCCGTCTTCGGCTCGAAGGTGATGCGCATCGGCGTGACCGGCAAGAATATCATCGGCATTAGTCGGCAACCAAACGTTTATTCCGTCAGCAACGCTCTCTGTTCCATCCGAGAAACCACCACGCGATTGTGGATAAATGTGTTCGCGATTCCATTTTCCGGTATTGATTCCAGTGTCTTGAAATTCTAGTTTGGAACGGGATTGCTCGACATACATCAACCAAACTTCGTTGCTATTTTTGGGATTTTGATCGGATGTTTTTAAAATGTCTATAATATCGCCATAATTGTGGGCGTGAACTACGGCTGGATTGGCAATAATATCTTGAACGGCTTGTTTTAAAGCAGTTCCCGAAAGTCCTTCGAGAGCAGCATAATATCCCGCTGGAGCAGTACTTGAAACAATGCCGTAGGTTGGGTTTAAAGGGGTTCCAAACGGAGCAACGGTAAAATCATTGTCGATAACCCGAATTTCGATATTGTCATTGAGTCGCTTGTATTGGGCTGGAATAGTACCAAATTTAATTTTCAAAACTTCGTCACCTTCGTCCAAAACATCATCCGTAAGCAAAATATTTGTTGTAAAACTATTGGAACCCGAAGGAATGAAAACAGTGGTGTTCCCCGTAAAATCGGCTGTAGTGAAGGATGAATTATTTAAAGTGAAATTAAATGTTAAATCACTGCTTACATTGGTTTGGGTAGTGAATGTAATTGGGAAACTGTCTCCTTCATTTTTGTCGGCAGCGTTCGCAGTTATTGTGATTCCGTTGAAAATGATGCCACTTCCATCGTTGTTTGCGCCAGGAGTTGGATTTTTGGTTTCATAAGTTCCGTCACTTTTTCTTTGAACGGATTGCGTGGTTGGAAGACCGTTTTGTCCTTCATTATATTGCGCAGTAACTCCCAATAAATCCATTAGAGCTGTTGCATCGGCATCATTGGTGTCATACATCAGAGCGTCGATGAGATTTGTTTTTGTTGCCAAAGAAAATTCAGGAAAATCGGATGGGTTTCCTAGATAAAGCCCAACGCCATCGGCACCATTTTGGATAATATTATCTGCTACTATTTTGTCAGGAGCAGGAGTAATTAGTGCATTTCCAATTAGAATTATTCCATTAGCATCGGTGGTCAATCCATCTAAATCTATGGTGTAATAACTTTGATTTGCTGTTGATGAAGTGGCATTTCCGTTGAAGAAAACCAAAACATAACCGTCAAGCGGAAAATTTGGAGCTGTTGATTTTAGCTCTATAAATTCTCTATCATCAGTACTTGGCGTATCGGAATCCAATTCGTTGATGAAGACTTGTCCCGAAGCCATATAGCTGAAAACAAAAAGGAGTAGGGTGAAGATATTTTTCATTGGAATCTGTGGTTAAGGATGCAAATTTAGGGATTAAATGAGTCTGTTATTGTTATGCTTTCGTAATTTTTTTAGTTGTTTTAAATCGTTTTTTCCCCAAAGGGAAGCAATAAAAAAGGCTCCCAATATATGGAAGCCTTTTTCGAATGTGTTCAGAAATTATTAATTTACAATAATATTATCCAATTGTAAGGTTGTGGTTACAGCAGGAAAAGCGTTTGCATCTCCAGCATATTCAAATACAAAATAACCATTTCCAGTTACAGTGGCCGGAATGGCATAATTTCCACTTGCTGTAAATGAAGTACCATAACCAGATGTTGGCGTTGTAGGAATATTGAAATTAGAAGTGATATTGGTCATTTTAGAAGTATCAATTATTCCTCCAGCAGTATAATCAGCAGCCAGAACATAATATACTTTTAATACAGCTCCATTCCAGAATCCCATATTGGTTCTGAATGAAAAAGTACTTGCCGTAGTCATATTTACAGGAACAAATAAATAAGTATTGTTTGCTCCACCTGAACCAAACGAAGTCATTTGGATGTATTTGTTTGAGCTAAAAGTTTTCACTTCCCAATATCTAGAACCAATTGCCGCATCATTGATATAATTTGGAAAATTAGTTTGTGAAGGTGAAGAAACATAACTTTCGAAAGTTTCGTTAACAGTTGCCGGGAAAACGGTAGAATTTGAACCAACAAGTGCCGGAGTGTAATCTACTCTTGGATTTGGCATATTGGCATCACGTTCAGTTCTCATAATAATTTGATAAGTAGTGTTGTATTTGGTCAATACACCTCTTATTTTTCCTTTACCTGAAGGAACTATTCGTCCAGCAAAATTAGCAAATCGGCTGGTTCTAATAGTAAGATTTTTTGCTCCATCTGTTATATAAATACTAGAGTCGTATTCATCAGTTCTATTCGAATCATAAGTTCCACCCGCAGCTTCATCGGTAAACTGTACATTGTCAATTTCGACCAAAGTATTCAAATAAGTGTCGCTGAAGGCTTGAGCTAAAGTGATTTTATGAATAATTTCTTCTTCACTCACCACGTCGCAAGAAGCGATAAGGTGTTTTGGGTATTGTAAAGTTGGAAGTCTATCAACATCATATTGATCTGTAGGAGGCGCACCAAAAACCAATCCTCTTGCAAAACGATTGTTTGGATTTCCATAAGCCAAACCTTTGAGTTTT
Organism: Flavobacterium sp.; assembly: GCA_035433125.1. GTDB lineage: Bacteria > Bacteroidota > Bacteroidia > Flavobacteriales > Flavobacteriaceae > Flavobacterium. Next base: position 4,715 of record DAORUG010000108.1, on the reverse strand, counting down.
AAAAACACTTTTTTGCCGGGTTGATAGTTTTTAGTATAAAGATTTGCTTCGTCTATCGAAAGATTAAATCCTTTAGAACCATCAATGGGCTGAAAATACATACTTTTATAAAAATTCCCTCCTTCGTCGCTTGAAATTACGTAGGCTTCAATAATATCGTCAGCTGTATAAGTTGGTGTATTCGGAATTCCTGTTATTGGGTCTGGTACTGGATTTATGGCAACGGCATAAATATCGGCAACTTCTTTAGTTTTTATTAAACCAGGATCTACACAGTTGCCAAATTGTGGAGTATCGTAAGTATCATTCACACAACCAGAAAACAATCCGATTGATAGTACAATGATGCAGCTTTTTTTAAATATATTTTTCATAAGGCTAATTCTTAAAAGTTTAAATAAACATTTACCATAAATGTTCTTCCGTATCCATAGAAATATTTTGGACCAAAAGAGCGAGTTGGTCCTTGGTGGTCTTTATATAATTCACTATACGAAGCGTTTCTTGCTTGCTCGAATCCGCCTGTTTTGTATTGAATGTCAAATACATTGTTGACGTTGGCAAACAATCCTAAAGTTTTTTCTTTTATTCTCCACGTTTTTCCACCTACAAGATTTACCAATGTGAACGAATTGAATTTTTCTTGAGCCAAATAACTAGCTGCTGTAGCTTCATCATAAGGGAAATTAGCTTCATCTGAATTTGTGATAAATTGCGATGTTCTAATAAGTGGTGCAACATCCAAATAATTATTAGACAAATAATTGACGTTGGCACTAATCCACCAAAATTTTGGATCACGATATTCCAACCCTGCTGAATAAGCTTGTTGAGGCATTCCGGCTTGTTTATATCCTTCCATAGTAGCTTGGCCATTAAAAACATCTTCTACTACTCCGTCCGCTTTTATCACTAAATTTGGGTTGTTGGTGTAAGTGTATTCGCCAAAAGCAGCTACTGCGGTGGCTTTGATAGTAGAAGTTAATTGGTATTCTAAACCAGCTTCTAATCCTTTGTTTCTTTTGTTTTGACCAGAAACCACTTCCGAAACAAATTCGCCATTTCCTAGGCTAACATTATCAGCATAATAAAATGAAATGTCGGTAGTGTTTTCGGTTTCGTTGAAATAAGCGGTAAAACGAGCTTTAAAGCTTGGCATTCTGATGATATAACTTGCATCAATACTTTTGATAGTTTCGTTTTTAATACCTTCGGTTGTAGTATTACTTAAACGAGCGTTCGGAAAAACATCTTTGTGATTCGGGGCTTTTGTCATATAGATTCCATTAAAATCGAGGAAATGTTGTCCTGTCAATTTATAAGTTGCTCCTCCTTTGAAACCGAAGTTATCGAAGTTTAATTTTTCGCTTTTTCCGTATGAATTGTCCGGATAATACCCATTTTTGTATAAACCTTCTCTTTGATAGCTGCTTCTGGAAAAAGATTGTCCAAGATAAAAATCTACTTTATCATAAGTGAATTTAAACTGAGTGAAAGCATCAATTCTAGTGGCATTTATAGTATAGTTATACCCATATTTATCTCCTTCGACAACGGTTCTGTCTGGATTATTCAAATCAGATTGTTCTTCGCCTGGCAGAGTACCAAAAGTGTTAACGTCAGTAAAATAAGTTCCTCCTAATAAATCGATTAGATTTTTGAAGTTGGATGATTTTGATTTTGTAAAACTTCCTCCAGCATTCAACACGATATTATCGGCTAATTGTGATGAAAGAATGGTATTGGCCACCATAGTTTTGTCGTCGGTTCTGTCTTCGTATAAAACATAACGACTTCCGTTAGTAAGGTTTTCATTATTGACACGATACAAATTCGTCCAGTCCATTTGCGGATTGGCAAGGAAATTGGCTTTGGCCTCTTCAGCAGCTGCAAAATCGGGAGTGTATGTGGCTACATCATTGTTGTAAGTATATAAAGTAGTGTAATAACTTGGCAAATTTCTGTAATAATTTGGATCTGGATTATCCGCTTTTTGAAAATCAATACGGCTGTTTCCTATTTCTCCAAATTGGTACGAAAGATTGGTATGAAGTTTAGTTTTAGAATTGAATTTCCAATAATGACTTAATGTAAAGATAGGTTCTTCGACATCTTTCACTCTTGAATTTCTTTTTTCGCCTTCTTGGTAACCCCAGTACGAATTGTATTTAAAGTCTTTTAAATCGGTAACTTCTTGGGTGTTTGGTGAATTTTTCCCTCTACGGTTTTGAGCATAAATCGAAGTAAAGTTAATGCTGTGATGATCGTTAATTTTCTTTTCGACACTGGCAAACAAAGAATTGGCAGCATAATCAGTTCCGTCAAAATAACCTTCTTGAGCCCATCTTCTTCCACCTGAAACTACATAAGCCCAGCCGTTTTTGTTCATTCCCGAAGCGTGAGTTGCCATGGCTCTGTAACTATAATTGGTATTGGTTCCCAAGAATGAAATTCGTGATCCCGGTCTGTAAACGGATGCTCGTGTAGTAATGTATTGGGTTCCTGCTACTCCTCCAAAAGTATAATCGGAAGGGGCAGAACCATTGGTAAATTCCTGATTTCGGGTGGCATCATTTAATCCGCCCCAGTTGCTGTATTGTGGTCTTCCGTCAGACAATCGATTCATCGAAACACCATTGATAAGGATATTCGAATACTCATTATCGATTCCACGAACACTAAATCGGGCTTGTCCAAAATTGTAGGCTGCTGCCTGTAAAAAAATATCTTTCGAGGCTTGAAGTAATCCAGCAGTACTTTCTGAACCACTATTGTCATCGCTTAAATCATTGTCAGTAATAGTGATCAAAGATAATTGTTGCTCGGTAGTGATGTCTTCCTCTAAAGTTACTGTGCCTAAATCCAGTAATTGTCCTTCTGTAATTTCTATTTGAAGTAATTGATCTTTGTAACCGTTTGTTCTAATTCGTATTAATTGGTTTCCAACTTCTACCTTGTCAAAAGTAAATTTTCCATTTGAATCTGAAAGTTGGGTTAAATTTGTGTTTTGAATCGATACAATAACACTTTGCATTGGTTTTTGTGTTTTTGAATCGACAACTTTACCAGTAAATCCGGTATTTGTTTGTCCAAAAGCAACCATTATTTGCAAGACAAATAATGCACTAAAAATAAAGTTTTTCATAGAGTTGATAAATTAATTCATATTGATAAGAAATAATAATTCTTAACGATTACAAAACTACATTTATAATTTTTATTACATACTTTTGTTCCAAAGTTTTTGTTAAATTTTACACTATAATAATACTAAAATCATGAAAATTAAAAGTTTTGTCGCTATTTTGTTAGTTTTCTCTTCTCTATTTGGAGCTAATGCACAAAAAAAATATGTTGTACGTACCGTTGCATTTTATAATTTCGAAAATTTATTTGATACCATCAACAACCCAAATAATGATGAAGAATGGCTTCCAGAAGGGCTTCAACGTTGGACATCAGCAAAATACAAACAAAAACTAGAAAATCTTTCGAAAGTCTTGATGCAAATTGGTGTCAATGACAAACAAAAAGAAGCTCCAACTTTCATAGGAGGTTCTGAAATCGAAAACCGTAACGTTCTCGAAGATTTAGTAAAACATCCAAACATCTTAAAGGAGGATTACGGAATCGTACATTTTGATTCGCCCGACAAAAGAGGTATTGACGTAGCGCTGTTGTATAAAAAGAAATATTTCAAACCTACGAGTTTCATCAATATTCCTTTAATAATTTACAGAGGGAATAGTAATGAAAAAGAGAAAGAAACCGAAGAAGAAAAATTAGATAAAGACAAAATCGAAATCGCTAATGACAATAGAGTCTACACCAGAGACATTCTATTAGTAACTGGTTTTCTTGATGGTGAAGAAATTAATGTTTTGGTCAATCACTGGCCGTCACGTTCAGGTGGAGAGAAAAAAAGCAGCCCATTTCGGGAAGCCGCAGGAAGATTAGCCAAGAAAACGATGGATTCTATTTATAAAATAAATCCAAACGCCAAAATAATTTTGATGGGAGATTTAAATGACGGAACCTATAACAAAAGCGTGAAAGTTGGGATTGGAGCCAAGCTAAAAAAATCGGAAGTGCAACAATTTGGTATTTTCAATCCTTTCGAACAAATGTTTAAAGACGGAAATTCAACACTTTTTTACAGAGATTCAGGTGATATTTTCGACCAAATTATGGTTTCGGAAACCTTGATTAAAGAGGATTTTTCGACCTATCAATATTGGAAAGCAGGAATCTATAATAAGCCATTTATGATCGAAAAATTCGGAAGATACGCCGGTTATCCTTTGCGACATTCTGAAAATGAAATAGGGTACAGCGACCACTTTCCGGTTTATATTTACCTAGTTAAAGAAGTTAAATAATTAAAAATCACACAATGAAAAATTTAGTAATAGCAGTTCTTGTCCTCTTTTCGACACATTGTTTTTCGCAAGACACCATCACGACCGCAAAAGTCAAAGATTATATGGACAAAGAAGTTTGTGTAATGGGAAAAGTAGTATCATTCAAACTCGCCGCCGATGGTAAAAACACCAATTACATCAACATCGACAAACCCTATCCCGAAAGTGTATTTACAGTAGTGATTTCTAATTTTTATCTCGAAAAACTGAACATCAAAATCGAAGATTTAAAAGACAAAACCATTTACATAAAAGGTAAAATTACCACCTATAAAAACGACCCAAAACAAATTC
>DAORUG010000107.1:0-10479 GCA_035433125.1 Flavobacterium sp. | reverse complement strand
CATACATTCCATAAGTTGGTGGCAATGAAATAATGTTATCCACTTTTGGTTCGCAAAAAGCTCGGAAAATCAAATCCAGTACTTCGTCGCTACCGTTTCCTAATAAAATTTGATTGGGTTTTACGTTTTTAAGTTTGGACAAAACCACTTTTACGTTGCTTTGTTGTGGATCAGGATAACGATTCACGCCATTCTGAAACGGATTTTCATTGGCATCCAAGAAAATCATATCGGCGGTGTCAAAATCCTCAAATTCGTCTCGTGCCGAAGAATAAGGTTTCATCGACTTGACATTTTCGCGGACTAAATTATTTATATCGAAATTATTTCCCATCTTCAATCACTTTTAATCGTAATGTAACTGCATTTTTGTGCGCTTGTAACCCTTCTGCTTCTGCCATAATTTCTATCGCTTTGCCAATATTTTGAATTCCTTTTTCGGATATTTTTTGAAAAGTCATCGATTTAGTAAAACTATCTAAATTTACTCCGCTGTAATTCTTAGCATATCCGTTGGTTGGCAAAGTATGATTGGTTCCGGAAGCATAATCTCCGGCACTTTCCGGTGTATAATTTCCAATGAAAACCGAACCTGCATTTCCTATATTATTTACATAAAAATCTTCGTCTTTGGTGCAAATAATAAAGTGTTCCGGACCGTATTCGTCGATTAATTCTAATGCAATTTTATCATTTTCAACAAAAATTAATTTCGAATTGGCGATGGCTTTTTCGGCAATGGCTTTTCTTGGCAAGACTTGTAATTGTTTTTGAATTTCATTTTCTACTTCATCAATCAATACTTTTGAAGTAGTAACCAAAATTACCTGACTGTCGGTTCCGTGTTCCGCTTGTGACAATAAATCGGAGGCTATGAAAGCTGGAAGGGCAGTATCATCGGCTACAATCAATAATTCAGAAGGTCCGGCAGGCATATCGATTGCCACACCAAATTGCGTTGCCAATTGTTTAGCCACAGTCACGAACTGGTTTCCTGGGCCAAAAATTTTGTACACTTTTGGAATGGATTGGGTTCCAAATGTCATTGCTGCAATCGCCTGAATTCCGCCAACTTTTAAGATTTTGGTCACACCGCACAAATTGGCGGCATATAAAATCGCTGGATTGATGTTTCCGCTTTTGTCTGGTGGCGAACACAAAACAATTTCGTTGCAACCCGCGATATTTGCTGGAACAGCCAGCATTAAAACGGTTGAAAACAAAGGTGCTGTTCCTCCAGGAATGTACAAACCGATTTTTTGGATAGGTCTTTTTTCCTGCCAGCAATTTACACCTTCGGTTGTTTCTACAACAACTTTTTCGGTTTTTTGAGCGGAATGAAATTTTTCTATGTTCGATTTTGCCAATTGAATAGCTGATTTCAATTCATCAGGAATAGCTGCAATGGCTTGCTCTATTTCTGATGTCGTAACTTCTATGTTTTCAAATGCAACACCATCGAACAGTGAAGTATATTTGGCAACAGCCTCATCCCCTTTTTTTTGAACTTCCTTGAAAATTTCTTTCACGGTAACTTCAATATCGTCGATAGTCTGAGTTGGTCTTTTGAGGATGGCAGACCAAGTTTCGGGTTTTGGGTTGAATATTTTGTTCATTTTTTGTATCATTAAGATAAATTCCAATATTTTTAAAGTACCATTTTTTCGATTGGACAAACCAGAATACCTTCGGCTCCAGCTTCTTTTAATTGGTCGATAACATCCCAAAAACTGTCTTTATCAATTACGGAATGAACGCTGCTCCAACCTTCTTCTGCCAATGGCATTACAGTAAGACTTTTCAAAACTGGCAAAATTTTGCCAATTTCTTCAATTTTGTCGTTAGGGACGTTCATCAAAATGTATTTTGATTTTCGTGCTCTTAAAACAGATTCTATACGGAATTGAAGTGTATCGATTATGGATTGCACTTCGGGAGTCACTTTTGGAGAAACGGCTAAAACAGCTTCGCTCTTGAAAATTACTTCCACTTCTTTCAAATTATTTTTGAATAAGGTACTTCCGCTTGAAACAATATCTACGATAGCATCGGCAAGACCAATATTAGGTGCTATTTCAACCGAACCTGAAATTTGGTGAATATCTACCGACAATCCAAAAGAATTGAAATAATCGGTTACTGTGTTGGGATAAGAGGTTGCGATACGTAATCCGCTTAAATCCTGAATAGATTTGTATTCGAATGTTTTGGGAACTGCAACAGAAACTTTGCATTTGGAAAAGCCCAATTTCTGGATTACTTTAATCCCTTTTCCTTTTTCTACTAGAAGATTATCTCCCACAATAGCGATATCCACTACCCCATCAATTAGATATTGAGGAATATCGGAATTTCTTAGGTACAAAACTTCTAAAGGGAAATTCGTGGCTTCGGCTTTGAGTTGGTCATTTCCGTTGTTGATGGAAATTCCGCAGTCTTTTAGAATTTGGATACTGTCTTCGTTTAAACGACCTGATTTTTGAATTGCAATTTTTAAAGTACTCATTTTTTGTTTTTTTAAAATTTTGAATGTTTTGTTTGAGTACTAGGATATATAATAAAAAACCCGTTTGATGTACTCAAACGGGTTTTTAAATATGATTTTACATCCATATCATTAACACATCGCTTGAGAGCAATAATGAGAATGATGGTGATGCAATTGAATTGATAACATAATTTTTTATTGGATAATCCTTTTATTCGATTGCAAATATAAGGAAAATTTTATTTGGAATAAACTTTTTAATTTAACTAATCAAAAAGAATTTGTTAAATAACAAACTTAAAAAAGTAAACATCTGTAACTTAAAATGATAAAAATATCGGTTACAGATGTTTAAAATAGTAATTAAAATCTAGCTTAAAACTGGTTCTAATGAAGGTCCGGCAGCAACTAAACGTTTTCCTTCTTCATTTCCTGTATATTGCTCGAAATATTTGATGTAACGAGAAGCTAAATCTTTAGCTTTGGCATCCCATTCTGCTTTGTCAGCATAAGTATCTCTTGGATCTAGGATTCCTTCGCTTACGTTTGGTAAAGCAGTAGGGAAAGTTAAATTCAAGAAAGGAATGGTTTTAGTTTCGGCTTTATTGATATCATCATTGATGATGGCATCGATTATCGCTCTTGTATTTTTCAAAGAAATTCTTTTTCCTGTACCATTCCATCCTGTGTTTACAAGATAAGCTTTTGCATTGTGTTCTTTCATTTTACCGATTAATGTTTTAGAGTACATTGTTGGGTGTAATGTTAAGAAGGCTTCACCAAAAGCTGGAGAGAAAGATGGTTCTGGAGCAGTAATTCCTCTTTCAGTACCTGCTAATTTAGAAGTATATCCACAAAGGAAGTGATACGCTGCTTGATCATCAGTCAGGATAGAAACTGGAGGCAATACACCAAAAGCATCAGCTGAAAGATAGATAATTTTGCTAGCATGTCCTGCTTTTGAAGGTAATACAATTTTACTAATATGGTAAATTGGATACGAAACTCTAGAGTTTTCAGTGATAGAATGGTCGTAATAATTGATTTCACCATACTCATCAACGATTACATTTTCTAATAATGCGTCTCTTTTGATCGCTCTCCAAATGTCTGGTTCGTTGCTTTGGCTTAAGTCGATCACTTTTGCATAACATCCACCTTCGTAGTTAAAAACACCATTATCATCCCAACCGTGTTCGTCATCACCAATTAAATATCTTTTTGGATCAGCAGATAAAGTAGTTTTTCCTGTTCCTGAAAGACCAAAGAATACAGCTACATCTCCTTCTGGACCTACGTTAGCAGAACAGTGCATAGAAGCCATTCCTTTTAGTGGTAAGTAATAGTTCATCATAGCGAACATTCCTTTTTTCATTTCACCACCGTACCAAGTTCCACCAATAATTTGAATTTTTTCGGTAAGATTGAATAAAACATAGTTTTCAGAATTTAATCCTTGTGCTTTCCAGTTTGGATTAGTCGCTTTAGAAGCATTCATTACAATGAAATCTGGTTGACCAAAGTTTTCCAATTCATATATAGAAGGTCTGATGAACATATTAGTTACAAAGTGCGCTTGCCAAGCTACTTCCATCACGAAACGAACTTTAAGTCTAGTATCTTCATTTGTACCACAAAAAGCATCTACAACGTATAATTTAGGTGAAGTTGAAAGTTGCTCTAATGTTAGCGCTTTTAAATCGTCCCAAACTTCTTTTGTAGTTGGATAGTTAGGAGTACTGATTCCAGATTCTTTATCCCAACAAATGGTATCTTTAGAAACATCATCTTTTACTATATATCTGTCTTTAGGAGAACGACCTGTAAAAATACCAGTTTTAACTGCCACACATCCTGTATCTGTTATTGCCCCTTTTTCAAAACCTTTTCTTTTATGAGACACTTCTGCTTGATACAATTCTTCATAAGATGGGTTGTAAGACACTTCATGATATCCTGTAATTCCTAAATCGTGTAATTCCTGAATAATTTTAATGTTTTTCATAATTAAATTTTGTTATTTGTTATATCCTTTAATTTCTTTTCCAAAATTAGGAAATTCTCATCTAATAAACCTGATAATTATCATATTTTTAATAAATCTACGAAAACGATTTCTTTGTTTTCAAGGCTTCGCAAGGTTTTTTATATGATATTTATCATAGTATCTAAATAATTTATCACTAATTTTGACACAGAAAAACAAGGGATTTTACATCTCATTTACCAAATTATGCTAGAAAATTCACAAAAAATAATTGAAGAAAGAAAAGCACAATCCGTGCTGAACCTACTGACTGAGATTGGTGAAATGATGATTACTAGTGGAGCTCATACTGCAAGAATTATTAGAAACTTAGAAAGGATTGCAAAAGGCTTAGGATATAATTGTGAATTAGTCCTGACTTATACAGGAATAGTGATATCGGTTTACAAACAAAATAAATTTAAAGCACATACTCTCGCTAAGACCATAAAAGCCAAAGGTTTAAACTTTGAAACCATTTCGGAAATCAGCATATTGTCTTGGGACGTTTTTGAAAATAAAATTTCAATCAATGAAATTAAATCCACATTAAAACAAATTAAGGCTAAGAAAGTGTATTCGGATTTACAATTGTATGCTTTGGCACCCTTGGCAAGTGTTGCCCTTTGTCTTTTATTTGATGGAGATTGGTTACAATCCATAATAGTGTACTTCTCTACTTTATTTGGATACTATGCAAGGAGATCTATGATGCTTAAACATCATAACCATATGGTAGCTTTTTTTATTGGAGCCACTATTTCTACCCTTTTCATACACTTTATAGGAGTGTTTTGCAATATTCAGGTCAAGGAGGCGCTAGTCGTATCTGTATTATATCTTATTCCTGGTGCCGTTATGATTAATTCTTTTATTGATTATTTAGAAGGTTATTTTGAGTCTGGAACTGCAAGATTAATTTATAGTTTAATGCTAGTATTAATGATTGCATTTGGTTTTCTAACATCAACAATGATATTTAATATGCCTTTTGTTACTGCATTAAATCAATTTGATTTTTCGGGTCTGCAATCGCAAATAAAAGAAGCACTCGAACCTCAAGGTTTGTGGATTGAGATTTCTAAATTTATTTTTGGAGGAGTAACTTCACTTGGTTTTGCATTGATGTTCAACACGCCCAAAAGAGCTTTATGGACAGTATTTTTACTAGGATCTTTAGGTTTTTTGATTAAATTTATCTTGTTCAAAGAATTAGATATGAATCTGACCTTATCCATTTTTTTTGCATCTTGTTTTGTTGGAATTTCAGGAATGTATTTTGCACACAGAGCTCACACTCCTCCTATCATTTTTATGATTCCGGCAGTTATCAATATGATTCCGGGGTTGTTAAGCTATGAATTTATGATGGGAATGATAGATTGGATTAGCGGTGGCAATGGTCAAAAACCATCTGTTGAAGAAATTATTCAAACTTTTTCTTATGGAATTTCTACCGTATTTATTCTTTTTGCGCTTGCCTTTGGGGTTGCTTTTCCAGTTGTTGTATTCAAATCCTATACCGTAAAAGGCAAAGATTTGAATGTTATGATCAAAAAGTTATTTGTGAGAAATAACGAGTAGGCTTATTTTTAAACTAATTTTTAAATTGATATATTATGTTCGAATGGTTTCATTTTTTATTCACTCCGACTGATGAGCCGGAAATGACACAGTCACTAATTGTATTATTTTTGGCTATAAGTGCTGGTTTTTTTGTTGGTAAAATTAAGTTTGGAAATATTTCCTTAGGGGTTTCGGCAGTTATGTTTGTTGGTCTTTTCTTAGGTCACCTTGGCTTTACAATGAATGCTGAATTACTTCAATTTGTTCGTGAATTTGGTTTGATATTATTTGTGTACGGAATTGGTATTCAAGTAGGACCAACTTTTTTCTCCTCCTTCAAAAAAGAAGGATTGGTGTTTAATGCTTTGGGAGTTGGAACAGTGTTTTTGGGTGGTATTATTACCTATCTTATTCACATTTTAGCCAATATAAAAGTAGAAAATGCTGTTGGATTAATGTCTGGATCGGTAACCAATACACCGGGCTTAGGAGCTGCAAAGTCAACTCTTATCGAAATTCAAAAACAATTGAATCTCTCTCCTGATCACTTTTCTGACCCGGCAGTTGCTTATGCAATTACGTATCCTGTGGGAGTTTTTGGGATTATTTTTATTATTATTTTAGCAAAAAACTTTTTGAAAATTGATCTAAAGAAAGATTTGCAAATGCTAAAAGAGAAAAACAAAGACTCTGAAAATAAAATTGTGCGTCAAAAATGTAGAGTCACAAATCCGGAAGTTTTTGGAAAAACCATTAAGCAAGTACTGAAACAGTTTCATATTGAAGATGTAATTATTTCAAGACAGAAACACAGTGGAACAACAGTTGTATATTCTCCTTCGTTGGATGCTGTCATCAATCAAAAAGACGTTTTGATGGTGGTGGCCAAACAAAAAGACATTGATAATTTTATTGAATGTGTAGGTAAAGTTTCAACGGATTTATTTATTGAATCAGAAGATGACCTAACAACTAAAATTATTAGTGTTACTCAAAAAACAGCAACACACAAAACATTAGCGCAATTGGATTTATACAACCAATATGATGTCAAAGTTACTCGTGTTATTCGTTCTGGATTAGAAATTTTAGCCCAACCTTCATTAGAGTTATTTTATGGAGATACTTTAATGGTATTTGGAAATAGACAAGCTATAGCTGAAGTTGAAAAAATTGTTGGGAATTCTAAAAAAATACTTTTAGAACCTGATTTTCTTTCTCTTTTTGGTGGATTAATCTTTGGAGTTGTCATTGGTTCCATTCCATTTTTTATCCCTTCGTTGCCTGTTCCATTAAAATTAGGATTGGCTGCAGGACCACTTTTAGCTGCTTTATTTATCAGCAGATACGGAGGCGTTGGAGTGATTCACTCATATATCAATAATGGTGCGATTCACTTTATGAAGGATTTTGGGATTTGTTTGTTCTTTGCTGCTGTAGGTATCAAAGCGGGGCACGGTTTTGCAGATAGTTTTGTTGAAAATAATGGTTGGATGTGGATATATTACGGTTGTTTTATCACATTTATTCCATTAACATTATTGGTTTTGATTAGCCGATTTGTTTTCAAATTAAATTTCTATCAAATGGTCGGAATTATGAGTGGTTCTTATACTGATCCAGCAGCCTTGGCTTTTAGTACAAAATACCTTGATTCTGACATCCCTAATCAATCGTATGCTACGGTTTATCCATTGGTAACCATCAGTAGAATTTTAGTGGCCCAATTACTCATCTTGCTTTTTGCGAGTTGATACTCTATATATTTCAATCAAAAGGGGCTATTTCACATTTGTGAGTAGCCCCTTTTACTTTCTTATAATTTACCTGAAATTGATTTAATATAACCAATACCCATTTTCCTAAGTTTCCTTATCTCCATTTGATTTTAACAATTAAAATTATTACTTAAAACTTATAATCTTAATGTTTTTTTATTTCATTTACAAACTGGTTTAAAGGATTTGTTATTTAAGTAGACAGCTTTATAAATAAAAAAACTCGCCAAAATGTGACGAGTTTAAATGTATTATTAAATTACTGAATTAATTCCAGCCTCCTCCTAAAGCTCTATACAATTGTATCATAGAACTCAGTTGGTTTTGTGTTAATTCCGAAAGACTTAATTCGGCTTCAAACAAAGAACGTTCAATATCCAGTACTTCCAAATAGGAAATGTAACCGTTATAATATCTGGCATTTGATAAATCTAAATTTTTTCTCGCTGCAATTACTTGTCTGTTTCGGGCTGTCCATTCCTCTTTGTAGGTTTTCACGTTTTGCAAAGATTGTTCTACTTCGGCAACAGCTACGATACACGTTTTTTGATATGACAGTCTGGATTCTTCGGCCATTTGACGGTAAATCTCAACTCTTCGTTTGTTTTTTCCAAAGTTAAAAATCGGACCCGCAACTCCCGCACTCGCATTTTGTAAATACGAAGAACCATCAAACAAGGAACTTACCGAACTGTTGGCAAAACCCGTAATAGCAGCAATATTAAAGGATGGAAAACGCATCGCTTGCGCTACTCCAATTCTTTCATTGGATGCCATATAAATTCTTTCGGCTTGGCTTACATCAGGTCTGTTTTTTAATAAAATAGATGGAATAGAAACAGGTATGTTATTTGCCACTTGCAATTCCATATTGGTTTTACCACGTTCTATTGGAGCTGGCGCTTGACCAATCAAAATAGAGATTGTGTTTTCAAGATTGGTTATTTGGCGTTTAATAGCTGGTATGGTTGCTTCGGCAATGGCTACTTGTTGTTCGATTTGCATTAAATCAACTTCGGAAACGTATCCTGCTTTAAACCTTTGATTGATGATGTCATACCCTTTTTGTCTTGTTTCCAAAGTCTTTTCTGCAATTATCAATCGATTATCAAAATCACGAAGTTGGAAATAAGTCACAGCAATATCGCTCACCAGATTCGAAAGAATAACTTTGCGACCTTCTTCACTCGCCAACAATTCATTTTGAACTGCTCTATTTTCGTGACGAATTTTGCCCCAAAAATCCAGCTCCCAAGAAAGCGCTGCCGAAGCATTAGAAACTGGAAAAGCTTTTTCATTGCTGTTTACCGTTGCGCCATATCCTATGGCTGGTAATAAATCCGCTTTGGTATAGCCTAGTTCTGCTCTGGTACGTTCAATGCGAGCCATCGCAATTCGCATATCATAATTATTGGCCAATCCTTTATTGATGAGTCCTTTTAGAACATCATCATTGAAGAGGTCAAACCATTTCACATTGACAACAGAAGCCAAAGTATCAGCATTTGCTGGCCCATTCTGGAAAGCAGCTGCATTTTGATCTTCGGGTTTTTTATATTTTGGTCCTACCAAACAACCTACAGGAAGTATAGCAAGGATAAGAATAACAACAACTATTTTAATTTTACTATTCATGATCTGTTGTTTTTGAATTCACATTATTTTCAGTTGCTACAACTTCTTCTTTCTTTTTTCCGATACTTTCAATTGCAACATACAAACCTGGAACAATCAATACACCAAGAATTGTAGCAATTAACATTCCGCTAAACACAGCCATTCCCATAACAATACGTGCTTGAGAACCTGCTCCTGTTGCGCTCAATAAAGGAATAACACCAAGAATAAATGCAAAAGCGGTCATCAATATCGGACGGAAACGCAATTTGGCTGATACCATTGCAGCTTCATAAAGTGGTACGCCTTTTTCATATTCTTCTTTGGCAAACTCTACGATAAGAATGGCATTTTTGGCGACCAATCCAATCAACAGTACAAGTCCAATTTGCGCAAAAACGTTATTGACATAAGCATCGCTTGTAAATCGTGCTAAAAACAGTCCTAAAAACGCTCCAAACACCGCCAATGGTGCTCCAAGTAATACACTGAAAGGCAGTTTCCAACTTTCGTATTGGGCGGCCAAAATTAAAAACACAAATATCAATGCCATTAAAAACACAGTACCTCCACCTGGCGAATGCTTTTCTTGATACGACAAGTTGATGTAATCGTAACTCATATCGGCTGGTAAGGTTTCCTTGGCCACTTCTTCTAGTGCAGTCAAAGCTTGTGCACTACTAAAACCATCATTAGGACTTCCTCCAATTTCTGCCGACCTAAATAAATTTAAACGATTGGTAAAATCTGGTCCAGTAACTTTTGTCGCTGTAACTAATGTTGATATTGGTAACATATCTCCGTTATTATTTTTTACATAAATCAGATTTAGGTTTTCAGGTTTCACACGATCAACAGCCTCACCTTGTAAATACACTTTATACTGACGTCCAAAACGGTTGAAATCATTCACATAAGTTCCTCCTAAAAATGCTCCTAATGCTTCGGTCACTTTAGAAACTGGTACACCCAATTTCATCGCTTTATCGTTGTCTATTTCTAAT
>DAORUG010000106.1:0-10515 GCA_035433125.1 Flavobacterium sp. | reverse complement strand
ATTTTTTTGATAAAACCCTTCTTTCTAAAGCAAGTCTGCAATCGAATAATTGTTTTATAAAAGAATAAAAACCAACCCATATTTAATGAATAATTCATCCCAAAAACTTTCAGTGTTAGAGAAGATTGGTTACAGTTTAGGAGATTTCGCTGCTAATCTTATCTTTCAAACCTTGATTACTTTTTTGGCGTTTTTTTATACTGATATTTATAAAATACCCGCGGGAACGGCTAGTGCAATTATCTTTTTTGGAGGTTTTTTTGGTGCTTTTTTTAATATTATTATGGGAGTTATTGCCGATCGTACCCGAACGCGTTGGGGAAAATTCAGACCTTGGATATTGTGGACTTCTCTTCCTTTTGGAATTATGGCGATTCTCGCTTTTTCGACCCCGGATTTTGGTCCTAATGGCAAAGTGATATACGCATTAGTAACTTACTTTTTGTTAATTCTAATTTACTCTGCTAATAATTTGCCTTATACCGCATTAGGAGGCGTTTTAACCGGGAATATGAAAGAACGAAATAGTCTTTCTTCCTATCGTTTTGTTGTGGTAATGTGCGCTCAATTTATTAGCCAATCCCTTTTATTGCCTTTGGCTTTAATTATGGGTCACGGCGATAAAGCAGATGGTTTCAAAAACACTATTATAATTTTTGCAATCGTAGGAGTAATTTGTTTTCTAATCACATTTTTTACTACTAAAGAAAGAATTACACCCAAAAAAGAACAAGAATCTACTGTAAAACAAGACTTTATCGACTTGTCTAAAAATAGGCCTTGGATTATTATGTTATTGGTTACGATTTTAGTTTTTATTACATTATCGCTAAAAGGAGGAATGTATGTTTTTTACTTTAAATATTATTTAGACCCCATCGCACAAGCTGATTTTTTGAATGATATCGGGTTTAATAATTTCATTTTTTATGTAAACAATGCTTTAAAAGAAATAGGATTTACTGCGTTTCAATGGCCTAGAGACGTTGCTACAACAGCATTTAGTCTTTTTAATGCTGGTGGAATTCTTTTTATGATTATTGGAATATTTTTTTCGAAATCACTGGCTAATACATTTGGGAAAAGAAATATCTATATCCTTTTTGTTTTTTTATCAGCCTTGACATTATTGCTGTTTAATTTTTATAGTCCGTCCTCAATTGCAATAGTATTTATTACCCAATTAGTTCATGGGTTTTTCTATGGGATAACTATTCCGCTATTGTGGACAATGATTGCTGATGTTGCTGATTATAGCGAATGGAAAAACAATCGAAGAGCAACTGCTGTCATTTTTTCGGCAATGATATTTGGTATAAAAATAGGGATAAGCATAGGAGGTGCGTTAGGGGCCGCTTTTCTTTCAAAATATGGTTATATCGCCGAAGCTATTAATCAAGTCCCAACAGCAATCGAAGGTATTAAACTCTCCGTGAGTATTTATCCTGGGCTTATTTTCATTATAAGTGCCGTTTTATTATTCTTTTATTTAATAGATAAAAAAATGGAAATTCAGATAGAAAGTGATTTAAACGAAAGAAGAAAAAATTAAACAGATATTTGAATACAATATGATGAAAGGGGTGAAATTTAACGCTAAACCCTTATCGAGATTAGAAAATTCGACAAATTGAAATAAAAAACCGCCTCAAAAAATTAATATTGAGACGGTTTTTTAGATTATTTAAGGACAAGACTCCTACATTGGGGTCGTTTTATCGCAACTGAAAATACTGGATTAAGCATTTCCTAATGATATTTTATGGATTAGGAACCATCAACTTATTTGTCGAAATCTCACCACTTGGAATGGGCCAAATATAATTACTACTCGAAACCAAAACTAATGGTGCTGTTCCTATGGAACCCTTTTTGGCTGGTAATGTTTGCAGTTTTCGTTGTAAATCCATCAATTTAAATCCTTCTCCCAAGAGCTCTATTCTCCTTTCGTTGAGGATGGTATTGATTAATACATCTTTTGTACTAATATCAGCAACTGGAAATACATAAGTTGCATCGGAGCGGTTTCTAACTGCTTTTAGCAAAGAAGTTGCAGTAGCTAAATCATTGGCATTAGCAGCAGCCTCAGCATAATTTAATAAAACCTCAGCGTATCGAATTACAGGCACATAATCCCGAAAAGGAGCTGTGGTAATACTAAATTTTCGCAATACTTTTTGCTTGGCCGAATTCGTCGAAATTAAACTAGAACGAGCATCTGAACTTGAATTTAATGCCGGATCGCTTGAAATACCAGCAGTTGTCAAAAACAATATAGGTTGAGCCAAATAATTGAACGCTAATGCATATTGCGAAGAAGGAGTTTCGGTTGTGCTATTGGCAAAAGGGATGCTAAAAATAGCTTCCGAACCTGTATAACTTCCTCCGAAAATAGTACCAAAATTAGACTCTAATTTATGTGTCAATGTGCCTTCTTTATATTGAAATGGAGCTGTTGAAGATACTATTTTTTGAGACTCTGTAATCACTTTTTGATAGTTTGCCTGAACTAAATACACTCTGGTTTTCAAGGCAATTGCAGTGCATTTTTTGGCTCTGGAAGTATTCAACAATGGAGAAGAATATTCAATTGGCAAATCCAGTTCTGCTTCATCCAGATCTTTCAGGATTTGGACATAAATTTCTTCAATCGTGCTGCGAGCCAAGTCATTATTACCCGAAGAAGTAATAGGCGAAATTCTCAAAGGCAAGCCCAACCCGTTCTTGTCTAAATTATAAGGTTTTGAGTAGGTTTGAATCAAACTAAAATAACTTAAAGCACGTACGAATTTTGCTTCAGCAATATAATTTTTGGCCAAAGCATCTGAAACTACGGTTGTCCCATTCATTTTGCTAATCAAAATATTAGAGGCATTAATGGCAGTGTATCCCACCGACCATACATTGTTTACAAAATCATTGGTAGAAGCTACGTTCTGATTCCAAACTGCCGATCCCGTGGCGGCATTACCATCATTTTGTCCAAATTCATCGGCTCTTTGTTCATTAAAAATAATAAATCTACCGCCATAGAAACTTGGGTTTTGCAATTGTTTGTATAAATTATTGACCTGAGCCAATATTTTACCGGGAGTGTTATAGGCTATTTCTTCGGGAATACTGGTTTGGGGAACAGTATCTAACAAATCATCATTACAAGCGGTCATCGCTATAAGAAAGAACCAACTGATTAAAATATATTTTTTCATTTTGTTTGTTTTTTTAATTAAAATCCAACGTTTAAACCTAAAGTATACACTTGAGCATTGGGTGGAACATTTTGATCTTTTCCTGAGTTTATGGAGTTTCCATTTATAGAAACCTCAGGATCTGATCCTCTATACTTAGTAAACGTATAAAAATTACTTCCTTGGAAATAGAGGTAAATAGAGGATAAACTATTCTGTAAAAAAGTTTCTTTAATAGGAACATTATAACCCAAAGAAACATTTTTAAATTTTATATAAGAACCATCTTCCACCTTTGAAGTACTGGAAAAAGAAAACCCTGCCGAAACATTATCTCCGTAATACAGTTTCTGAATATCGGTAATTTGCCCTGGAGTTGTCCATCTGTTTTTTATGAAAGTTCCATTGTTGAAATACCTTTGGTCAGAATTCGTGGCTCTGGTTCCGTTATATAATTTATTGCCTTGTGCAAAAGTTAAATTAACTCCTAACACAAAATTCTTGTAATTGAAAGTATTATTCAATCCACCAAAAACTTTTGGAAGAGAAGCGCCTTGCATTACTCCATCTTTATAATTGTCTATTGCAGGAGCTGCGGTTCCGTCGAGATAAGTCCATTTTGGAGAACCGATATGGTTGTATTGCACTTCTTTGCCTTCGCTATTTACAAAAATCATTTGGCCGTTTGCCGGATTCACACCATTACAAGGCACTGCAAAAATAGACCCAACAGAATAACCTACTCTGGTCATATTTTGAACTCCAAAAACACTGGGAACAAAAACATCACTCACTAAAGAGGTTACTTCGTTCTTAAGTGTAGAAAGATTAAGATTCACATTCCAACTAAAATCGTTTGTATGAACCACAAGAGCGCTAACTCCTAATTCAAAACCTTTATTATACATTCCGCCCACGTTTTCATTGACGTAATTATTTGGAATTCCAGCCGAAAGAGATTGTGGGGATTTAAGTATTAAGTCATTGATCGTGTTTTTATAATAATCCATTTCGACTAAAATGCGATTGTTTATAAGAGTGAAATTGATGCCGAAATCGAATTTAGAACTGGTTTCCCATTTTAAATTTGGGTTGGCTGTTTGCGAATATCCCAATGTTGGCGCCCCAGCATAAGTCGACGAATCATAAGTTCCTATCGAAGGGTAACTTCCTATTTCGCTGTTTCCTACAATTCCGTAACTCGTTCTAATTTTAAAATTATTGATGTAATCATTAATCTTGGAGTTTTTATAAAAAGGCTCTTCGAAAACATTCCAACTGAATGCTCCACCACCAAAATCTCCGTATTTATTTCCTTCGGACAAAGCTGACAATCCGTCAATTCTATAGTTTAAACTCAAAAAATATTTGTTTTTATAATTGTAACTCAAATTTGTAAAATAAGATAATAATGCGTTCTCCGAAAGCCCGTTCCCTACAGGAGAAATATTGGCATAACTTCCTTGATAATTGGTATAATATGGGTCTGTAATATTACTTTGTGAAGCTCCCCAACTATCCAATTTAGTTTTAATTCTTTCGTATCCCAAAAGCATCACCACATTATGTTTTTCTTTGAAGGAATTAGTATATTTCAGTGTACTTGCCCAGTCAGTTCGTAATAAATTGGTGGCAATATTGGTGGCAACCCCATTATAGGAATAGCCTCCACCGTGTATTGGATTTAAAAATAATTTATTCTCCAATCCAATAGTATTTAATCCATAACTGGTTCTAAAAGTTAGTTTTTTTAGAATATCAAACTCTCCATAAACATTTCCTAAGACAGAGCTACTTTTTGAGGTGGTTAAATCAAGTGTTTGCACCATTGCAAGGTTATAAGCATTGATAGTTCCTATGATGGATGGGATATTGGCTCCATAACCAACACTAATTCCGTTTTGAATGCTATAGGATCCATCGGCATTGTAAACAGGAACGTTTGGAGGCAAAACATAGGTCATTCTTCCCAAAGGTTCATTGGTAATATACTCTGTATTATAAGTTGATGTCGATAGTGTATTTCCAGCTACAGCTCCAGTATTTGGACCCACATTTTTAGCATTACTGTAGGATATATTGGCACCAACACGGATGAATTTATTAACCGTATGACCAATATTCAATCGGGTCATATAGTTTTCAAAAGTATTGTTTTTAATAAAACTATTTTGATTGCTGTAATCCGCCGAAAAATAATATTGTGTCAATTCGGTAGCGCCAGAAATATTGATATTATGATTGCTAGAAAAACCGGGGTCATAAGCAACATCATACCAACTAGTATCCACTGTACTTCCATCGGGGTTTTTAGAAAGAAAAAATCCGGGAGCTTTACCAGCATTTACTAAAGCTTCATTTTTTATCATTGTGTAATCCTCGGCATTCAATAATTCGGGTAAATTATAAGGTGTACTTCTACTGTACCAGCTGTTGTAATTAAATTTTGTTACGCCTTTTTTTCCTTTTTTGGTGGTGATAACCATCACGCCATTGGCAGCCCTAGAACCATAAATTGCGGCTGCTGATGCATCTTTCAGCACGTCAATAGACTGAATGTCGTTTGGATTTATAGCTGACAAAGGATTGTTTCCAACAAAACCGCCTAACGAACCCGTGAAAACAGCAACTCCATCAACAACTATCAACGGAAAAAGTCCAGATGTAATGGTGTTTAATCCTCGAACTCGAATAACCGGAGTGTTATTTAGCACCGCCGAAGATTGGATTACGTCTATTCCTGTTCCTTGTCCTCCCAATAATTGGTCGAAACTTGTGGCAGGTCGGTTTTGTAATTGTTTAGCGGAAACTGTTGAAACAGAACCTGAAAACTCGGACTTCTTTTGGGTTAAATACCCACTGGAAATCAATATTTCTCCCAGTTCATTGGTGACTTCTTGTAATTGTATGGTAATAAATTCATTGGAATCTACAACTATACTTTTTGGAGTAAATCCTATCCTGTCAACCGTTAAAGTTAATGGAAACTCTGACGATGTATGCAATATAAACTTGCCCTCTTCGTTTGTTAAAGTTTCCTCGTTTTTTCCTGATACTTGAATTGTAGCAGCTGCTAAAGCCGTATTGTTTGAATCTGTCACCATTCCTTCAATCTTAATTTTTTGAGCCGAAACTGTCAATGAAATAAGCAGAAACAACACTACAGATAAACTGATTTTGTTTGTGATTTTCACAAACAAAATCTTGATAAATGTTTTTTTCATTTTTATATATTGTTAACTCTATTGTAGGCGAAACTATAGCCTAAAACAAGGTTTTTTTTAAATAATAAAGTAAGTTTTGATGGAACACACCAATTATTAATTACAATAATTGGTGCTTCCCTCTGAGAAAGGTTTTTACAATTTTAAAGTCTTAATTGATTTTGACGCTTTGCAAATTCGAATTGTTTTTGGTCAACAAGAGATAGGATTTTCCCTTAACTTTAATTAAATCCATATTTTTCACATCGCCGGGGGTAAAAAATCCGCTTTGCGTTGGAAGAATAGATTTGAATTTTCCTTTGCCATTTCCTTTCAGAAACAAGCCGTGACCGGCATCATTTCTAGGAGTTTCCACTTCAGAATTGTACATATTTCCGGTGATTAATGCGTCAAGATGTCCATCTTTGTCATAATCATCTACCATAATTTCGTTGATACACGATACTTGAGCTTCCACTGGAAGGTTGTGAATAATGAATTTTCCGTTTTTATTTTCTAAATAAATACTGGCAAACGATTTCACGGTATAATGTAAAGCTTCTTTAAGTGATTTTTCGGTATAAACATCTACCAAAGTAGCTTGGGAAAAACTTTCGTAATTTTTGAATTTCTCCTTGATATTTGGTATTTGTTGAGAAGAACATCCACGACCACGCACCGGATATTGTTTTCCGTCATTGTAATAACTCAATACAATATCTTTGTGTTTATCGTTATCGAAATCCTTAACATAAATATCGAAAGTCTCTTCTGGAGTAGCTTTGTATTTGTAATTCAAACCGTTATTTCCGACAATATAATCCATATCGCCATCGTGATCAAAATCACCTTGTTTGATGCTCCACCACCAACCCGTAGTGTCATTGGTCAATCCTAAAGCATTTGAAGTTTCTTTGAATCCTGCTTTTGTGTTTTCGAAAACTCGAATTGGCATCCATTCTCCCACGATAATAATATCTTGCAAACCATCATTATTGTAATCTGAAATTACAGCGCTAGTTGCCATTCCAAGGTTTTTGAATACGGCTGGTGCATTTTTCGAAATTTCAAATTTTGGGTTTTGTGGCGTACTTATATTGTGGAACAGATAAGTAGTTGCTGGCGATGGATATTGTCCTGGAACTTGACGTCCTAGTACCAACAAATCCTGTTTGCCATCCTTATCATAATCGATTGGATATACTTTGGAACCACTCGTCATTTCCGTTGGCAAAACTCCTTTTGGTGCTTTGGTAAAATCACCTTTGCCATTATTGATGTATAATCTATCTTGCAATTTTAGGTCATTAATCAAAAATTCATAACCACCACTTACTACATAAAGATCATTGTCACCATCATTATCGGCATCAAATATAACAGCTCCTGTGTCTTCACTAAATTTATCATCTTCCAATGCTTGGATTTTTTTCTCTACAAAACCTGTTTGGGTTTGCAGAAACACTTTGCCTGAAAAAGTAGCCGAACCACCAATAAAATAATCATCCAAACCGTCTTTGTTTAAATCTCCAACAGCAAGTGCAGGACCAAAAGTTGACATTTTATGAGGCAATAATACTTGGTCTTTAAAATCATCGTAGCTGTTTTCATCGTGTTTATAAGTCGGAAAAACAGTCGTTGTAGTTGAAAACAAAGTTGGTTTTGAAACTGTCTTTACTTCCTCTATTTTAGCATCTTGCTCTTTGAAAGTCAGTATTTGATTCGCTTTTACATTGGTCAATTTTTGAATTTTACCATTGGTCCAAACCACTTTTACTTCATCAATAGCTTTGGCTTTATCGACTCCAAAATGCAATTCCGGTGCTACCGAAGATTGGTATCCACGAGACAAGGTAAGTTCTTGCATTTGACTATTCCCTTTGGTTTTAACATACACACGATTACCCAATCCTTGACTGTTTTTAGAAGTTCCTTTGAATCGTATCGTTACATAATTATTGGTTTTGGAACTTGTATTTTCAAAAACTGAAGCATAATCATCGATGTTGTTGGTGATGATTTCCAAATCCCCATCATTGTCTAAATCGGCATAAGCGACACCATTTGAGAAGCCTTTGTATTCGATTCCCCATTTTTTATTTACCTGTTCAAAATGTAAGTTTCCTTTGTTTTGATACATAAAATTGTCGATTTTTTCAGAAGGAATTTCTTTAGATTTCTTGAGTAAATCTTTCTTTTCGAGTTTGCCGTTTTCCAAGCTATTGAAAAAATCATTGTTGTTTATCTCTCTTCGTGTTCCGTTTGTGATATACAGATCTTTGTAACCATCATTGTCAAAATCCGCAAACAAAGGACCCCAACTCCAATCGGTAGATGATGTTCCGGTTACGCGAGAAACATTGGAAAAATGCGGCACTCCATCTGTAAAAACCCCCGAATTGAGTTGCATACAATTGTGCATATATTGAATTTGAAATCCTGCATTGGCAACATCCCAGAACAATTGAGGATTCATACTCGACATATTGGCTTTTTTTCGACGATTGTCTTTGGCATCCATATCCACTTGAAAAATATCGAGGTTTCCGTCGTTGTTAAAATCCGAAATATCGGCACCCATCCCGTAAAATGAGTTATGTCCTGTTGCAATGTTGACCACTTCCTTGAAAGTACCATCCTGATTGTTGATGTACATAAAATCAGGTGAATTGAAATCATTCGACACATAAATATCAGGCCAAGAATCATTGTTTAAATCTCCAATGGTGGCACTTAATGACAATCCATAGGCTTTTACACCAGCTGTAGTGGTAACATCAGCAAAATGATTTCCGTCATTTCGATACAAATGTCCTGATTCGTGGTCTTTTACTGTTCGCATCATTTGCACATAAGCAAACGTAGGTGAACTAAATTTTGTTGGCGGATAATTGGCCACAAACAAGTCTAAATCGCCGTCTTTATCATAATCGAAGAAAGTTCCTTGAACACTGTTTCCTATGTCGTCGATACCATATTCTTTGGCCTTTTCAGTAAAAGTTCCATTGCCATTATTGATGTATAGTTCGTTGTTTTTAGGGCCAAATTTTCCTCCAACACTACAATAGATATCCAAAAAACCATCTCCATTGATATCGGCCATTGTCGCTCCGGTGTACCAACGTGAATCACCGCCAACACCCGCTTTTTTGGTAATGTCCTCGAATTTGAGATTTCCTTTGTTCAAATACAATTTATTCGAAACTTGATTTCCAGTAAAGAAAATATCTATCAAACCGTCATTATTAATATCTCCTGTTGCAACTCCTCCTCCCATATAAATATAAGTGTAGGTAAAGTAGTTTAAGGAGTCGTTTTCTGTCAAATTATTGCTAAAATCGATTCCCGTATCGGAATGATCCAAAAGAGTAAAAATCTTTTCTGCAGATTCTTTATTAGAACAGCTAATGAGACATAGCAAGCCTATAATACTTAATATATTTTTTTTCATTTGATATGATTTAATAAATACTTTGATTTTTTTAATCTACAGTTTCTAAACTATATGATACTATAAATACAAAGCCATTTAAAGCCTATTACAAGCTGATTGAATTCAAAAATAAAACTATTTGAAACCAAAACAAGTAACTTCTCTAAAAAAGTGAATTAATATTGTTTTTGTAAAAACGAAGTATTAAATACAATCTGGAGGGAGATAATTTGCAGTGAGAAACCCGCTAACAGGGCTGTTTTTGGGCATAAAAATAACATTCCTAACTGAACCAATTGTTTTATGATTGAAATCAAAAGAAACAGCAGTGTTCGGAATATAATCTTTAATAAAAGATTTTAATAATTTTTTTGTTGGGTTTTCTTTATCAGAGGTATTGTCAAAAAGTTGGTTATCGACAATTCTTTTTAAATCTTTACTTATCACATCGTGATGAGAATTTTTAAGACAATATAATTTTAAGATATTATTTTGAATTCTTTTCTTGAAAACGTGATAAGTTTTGTTATTGACAACGATGTCATCGTTTACATATTCAAAACCGGAATCAACCACATAAGCATACGGATTAATTTCCATTTCAATTACTTCAAATTTCGAATCTTCATTTTTCTCCATAGCAGCCACCCATGTTTGCTCTTTTTGGTCAGCAAACATCATATAAAATCCT
>DAORUG010000105.1:0-10574 GCA_035433125.1 Flavobacterium sp. | reverse complement strand
AACATTAAATATCTCATTAACAAGTAATTACAATGAAAACACACTCCAAATATCAAATGTTAATTATGAGTCAATAAATGAATCTCAACTTGGAGACTTAGACTTAGCAAATATACCAAAAACTATAGAGGCCTCTTTGAAAATAAACGAATCGAGAGATTTAAAACAGGCTTTTATTATTCTGTCACCTATTGTCAAAGATGACTTTGGATACAAACGAATTAAATCTTTTTCTTATTCAATTAGTGGTAATAACGCTTCAAGAATTTCACAAACCAACAAAATTAATGCTGTAACCAATTCTGTTTTAGCGACTGGAGATTGGTATCAATTTTACATAGAAAAATCAGGCGTTTATAAAATTTCGAGAAGTTTTTTACAGCAATTAGGCATAAATTTAAGTGGTATTAATCCAAAAAAAATAAAACTATATGGAAATGGTGGCCGAATGTTGCCTTTGTCTAATGCAACTTATTATCCAACCGATTTAACTGAAAATGCCATTCAAATCATTGGCGAAAGCGATGGTGTTTTTAATGATGATGACTACATATTGTTTTATGCAGAAGGCGTTGATACTTGGAATCAAGAAAGTCAAACCAACATTAATTTATACGACACCAAGTCCTATTATTATATTACAGTTCAAGGAAATGATGGAAAAAGAATTTCGAATATGGCTCAGCCCAGTGGAAACAGCACTTTGAGTTTAACCACTTTTGACGACCGTCAATTTTACGAATTAGATTTAGTTAATATTGGACGCCTTGGCCGAAAATGGTTTGGAGAAGTGTTTGACGTTAATCAAGAACAGGAGTTTTCTTTTAATTTTCCAAATATTGACACAACAACACCCACAAAACTAAGTATAAATACTGCTTCGGCAGCTTATACCGTTACTAGTTTCAAGGTTTTGGCAAATGGACAAGACGTTGGCACAATGTCATTTCCTGCTCTTGTTCAATATTCAGGTATTCTATTTTATGAAAACACTTTGCCAAGCAATACTACATTTCCAAGTTCAGATAATGTAAAAATTAAATTGACTTATAACAATAATGGTGTGCCGGGCTCTAAAGGATATCTGGATAAAATTATACTTACTGCCAAAAGAAATCTTACAGGTTACGGCAAACAATTTCCTTTTCAATATGATTTGGCAAGTTCTAGTTTAGGGATTGTGAATTATACTATTAGTAATGCCAACGGAATTTCACAAATTTGGGATGTTACCGACCTATATAATGTTACTAGTTTAGAAAATACCAATCAAGCATCATTTTCTTTTAAGGCAAATCTTGGTGAACTCAGAAAATACGTTGCCATTGATGCTTCCGATTATTATACTCCTTTAAAAACCAGTAAAACAAAAATCGTCAACCAAAACTTGAAAGGCACCGTTTTCAAAAATGCCCAAGGTCAGTTTCAAGACATAGATTATGTGATTATTACTCCTGCTTTCTTAGCGAATTCAGCAGAGAAATTAGCAAATTTTCACCGATCCTATTCTAATCTTAACGTTAAAGTAATCCAATTGGAGAACATTTATCAAGAGTTTTCATCTGGCAAACAAGACATAGCAGCCATTAGGAATTGTATTAAATATATTTACGATAACGCTTCGACATCGGAAAAAAGAATTAAATATGTCAACCTTTTTGGTGATGCTTCTTATGATTATAAAAACAGAACCCCAAACAACACTAATATTGTACCTATATATCATGCATTAAACAGCAATACTACTGGGGAATCCGCTTTCGCATCTGATGATTTCTTTGGGCTAATGGACACCGGCGAAGGTCATATTACTAATTTTTTTGGTGGAATAGACATCGCTGTTGGCAGAATGATTAACGATAATGTTTCCCAAGCAGATGAGATGGTAAACAAAGTCATCGAATACCATGATGAAAAATCGTATGGTAGTTGGAGAAACAATTATGTAATGGTTAGTGATGATTCCGATAAATCTTCGGATGCAAGTTTGCAAAGACGACAAAATATTTTGGCTGATAAAATTACTTTTGAAAAACCTTTTTTGAATGTTAATAAAATATTTTTAGATTCCTATGTTCAAGAGGCATCAGCCGGAGGTGCGCGATACCCTAAAGGTCGAATTGATTTATTCAGCACTTTCGAAAAAGGATCTTTAGTAGTAAATTATTTAGGTCACGGTGGAGAAGATGGACTAGCAAGTGAGCGGCTTTGGGAAAAATCGGACGGTGAAAATTTAAGCAATCAATATAAATATCCTTTATTTATAACCATAACTTGTGATTTTTCACGATTTGACAATCCCTCAAGACCAACTGCTGGTGAATTTACCTATTGGAATCCAAAAGGTGGTGCGATTTCTATGATTACTACTATTCGTGAAATTGGTCAATTTAGTGCTGAAAATTTCAATGACTTATTGGCAATAAATTTATTTTCCTACGGCTCAAACCAATACACAACCATCGCCGAAGCTTTGAGAATTTCGAAGAACAGTAATCCAAATTCTTCAACAAATGTGGTGTTTTACATTGGTGACCCTGCCTTAATGCTGGCTATTCCAAAACCAAAAATACGACTTACAAAAGTAAATGATATTCCTGTTTCTCAGCCTATTGATGATTTTAAATCATTGGCAAAAATGAAACTATCCGGCGAAATCACAGATGAAAACAACATACTTCTGACAAATTATAACGGAGAACTATCAACGGCTATATTCGATAAATTCATTTCAAGAACCACGCTAAACAATGATGGAAACAGCCCTGCAATGCCTTTTAATGAATTAGGCGAAACCATTTTTAGAGGAAATGCATCAGTAACTAACGGCCAATTTGAGTTTAGTTTTATTGTTCCCCGAGATATTCGAGTTCCAGTAGCCAATGGAAAAATCAGTTTCTATGCCAAAAAGAATCAGTTTTTCGAAAATCATTCCGGTCATGACACAAGTATAAAAGTGGGAGGAATAAATGAAAATGCAGTTGCAGACAATATTAGTCCTATAGTGAAGTTATATATGAACGATGAAACTTTTGTTTCAGGTGGAACAACAAATGAATCTCCGTTCTTAGTTGCAAATCTTGAAGACGAAAGCGGCATCAATACAGCAAGTGGCATAGGGCACGATATAATTGCAATTTTAGATGGTGATGTTGACAATCCTTTTATTTTAAACGATTATTATCAGACCAATCTAAACGATTTCACAAAAGGAACTTTGCGATTTCCATTGCGCAATTTAGCAGTTGGCCTGCACACTATAACTTTCAAAGCTTGGGATGTATACAACAATCCAATTACTGCGGAAATTCAGTTTATAGTGGTAGGGAACGATTCGATAGCATTGACACATGTGTTAAATTATCCGAATCCTTTTGTTAATTATACAGAGTTTTGGTTTTCGCACAACAGACCTTACGAACCGTTAGAAGTTCAGGTTCAGGTAATAACAATTACAGGAAAAGTTGTTTGGACTCGCAACCAAATCGTTACTACAGAGGGATTTCTGTCCAAAGAAATCACATGGGACGGCAAAGATGATTTTGGAAATAAAATAGGAAAAGGCGTTTATGTATATAAACTTACCGTTAAATCGAACCTAACCAACTCGAAAGCTGAAAAATTTGAAAAACTTGTAATACTTTAATTAAACACTATATTTGTCCAATTATTATTCAAAACCAATGAGAAAAATTTCTTTACTTTTTATGTGCTTGTTTGCTGTAACATTTGCAAAAGCTCAGGAAAATGTTATTACCACAGCAGTACCCTTTTTATTAGTAAGTTCAGACGCAAGATCTGCAGGTATGGCCGATAATGGTGTTGCATCCTCAGCGGATGCTTTTTCACAACAATGGAATCCAGCAAAATACGCCTTTGCAATAGACAAAACAGGTTTCGCGATAAGCTACACCCCATATCTTACTGACTTGGTGAACGATATCTCTTTAGGACAACTCAACTATTATAACAGAATCAACGAAAAAAGTGCCTTTGCGGGTAGTTTCCGATTTTTTGGACTTGGTGAAATTGAATTGCGAGAAAACGCAGATGATATTCCAAGAACGGTTTCCCCTAGCGAATTTGCATTTGATGGATCTTATTCTTTGAAATTGAGTGAGAAATTCTCGATGGCCGTTGGCGCACGATACATTACTTCAAATTTAAAAGTAGCCTCGGATGTAGGTGATGCCTCTTCAGCAAGTTCATTTGCTGTTGATGTTGCTGGATTTTTTCAAACAGAAGAATTATCATTCAACGATTTCAACGGAAGATGGAGAGCAGGTTTTAACTTTCAAAACCTAGGTCCAAAAATGAGTTATGACAACACGCAATCCAGCACAAACTTCTTACCTGCCAATATGAAATTAGGAGGTGGTTTTGACTTTATTTTGGATGATTATAACAAGGTTGCTCTTAATGTAGAAATTAGCAAACTATTAGTACCAACACCACAAGATCCTGATTTAAATGGAGATGGCACAATAACTGCTGCCGAAAGATCTGAAAACAATCAAAACTATCAAAATATTGGATGGTTTGAAGGTGTAACTCAATCTTTTTCCGATGCGCCAGGTGGTTTTAGCGAAGAACTAAAAGAGATTACTTATTCGGCAGGTGCTGAATATTTATACCAAGACTCTTTTTCCTTACGAATGGGTTATTTTAACGAAAATCAAGACAAAGGTGCCAGACAATTTTTCTCTCTTGGAGCGGGCTTTCGATATACTGCTATAAAAGTCGATGTTTCTTATTTGTTTTCAACATCGAAAGTTAAAAATCCATTGGAAAACACCTTACGATTCTCACTTACATTTAATTTCGGTGACCAATATGATGAATATTAGTCAACATAAAAAATAACTACAAATCCAAATTTCTATGAAATTTGGATTTTTTTTCCAACAAAAAGAATGAAACGAGCATATAAGAGTTTTTCTAACATAAGGGTAATTATTTGCGAGTTCCATCTGACCGTTGAAAATCAATAAAAACTAACAGATGAAAGACATTATTATTTCAACCCAATTTTCAGTTTTTGAAACCGTTTCCGAATTGCCAAACGACATTCAAAACCTAATGGCTCAGGCTATTGCAGTTAGAAAAAATGCGTATGCACCTTATTCAAAATTCAGAGTTGGTGCTGCACTTTTATTGGATAATGGAAAAATAGTTTTGGGATCAAACCAAGAAAATGCAGCCTACCCTTCGGGACTGTGTGCGGAACGTGTTGCCGTTTTTCAGGCAGGAGCCATTTATCCTGATGCAAAAATATTGAAAATGGCAATAACTGCTGCTTCCGATACCAATCAAACCACCGCACCAATTCCTCCTTGTGGTTCTTGCAGGCAATCTATAGCCGAATATGAAATCAAACAAGAGGCGCCAATCGAAATTTATTTTATGGGAGAAATTGGTACAATTTACAAATCGGATTCGCTTAAAAACCTGCTGCCGTTTATGTTTGATAAAAACTTCTTATAAAAAAAACCAAAAAGTAGCTTTTTAATTTTACTTCTTCCTTAGAATGTCCTATTTTTGCAGCTTGCAATTTTGGGGATGCAATCCTTATATTTTTTGCTTACATCTTATAAACACAACAAATTAATTAGCAAAATAAACAATTCAGATGAAAGAAGTTACAAAAGAAGTTTATTTAAAGTGGTATGAAGACATGCTACTTTGGAGAAAGTTTGAAGACAAACTTGCAGCATTGTACATTCAACAAAAAGTTAGAGGATTTCTACACTTATATAATGGTCAAGAAGCCGTTTTAGCAGGTGCTTTACACGCTATGGACTTGACAAAAGACAAAATGATTACCGCTTACAGAAACCACGTTCAACCTATCGGAATGGGTGTAGATCCAAGACGTGTGATGGCGGAACTTTTAGGAAAAGTAACGGGAACATCAAAAGGAATGGGTGGTTCTATGCACATTTTCTCAAAAGAACACGGTTTTTATGGTGGACACGGAATTGTAGGTGGACAAATCCCATTGGGTGCTGGTTTAGCATTTGGAGATAAATATAATAATACTGGAGGCGTAACAATGACCTATTTTGGTGATGGTGCTTCTAGACAAGGTTCTTTGCACGAAGCTTTTAATATGGCGATGTTATGGAATTTACCTGTTGTATTTATTGTTGAAAACAATGGTTACGCTATGGGAACTTCTGTTGAAAGAACTGCAAACCATCCTGATATCTGGAAACTAGGTCTTGGATACGAAATGCCTTGCGGTCCTGTTGACGGAATGAATCCAGTAAAAGTGGCCGAAGCAATGAGCGAAGCTATCGAAAGAGCAAGAAGCGGTGGCGGACCCACTTTCCTTGAAATGAAAACGTACCGTTACAGAGGACATTCTATGTCTGATGCGCAATTATACCGTTCGAAAGAAGAAGTAGAAGAGTACAAAAAAATCGACCCAATTACCCAAGTTTTAGATGTAATCAAAGATCAAAAATATGCTACTGATGCAGAAATTGATGCCATCGACCAAAGAGTAAAAGATTTAATCGAAGAATGTGTAAAATTTGCCGAGGAGTCTCCTTACCCAGAAATCCAACAATTATACGACGTAGTTTACGCACAAGAAAACTACCCATTCACACCTCATAAACTATAATCCAATTATGGCAACAATTATTACAATGCCCCGTTTGAGCGATACGATGACTGAAGGAACAGTGGCAACTTGGTTAAAAAAAGTAGGAGACAAAGTAAGCGAAGGCGATATGCTAGCTGAAATTGAAACTGACAAAGCAACAATGGAATTTGAGTCTTTCAACGAAGGAACTCTTTTATATATTGGGATTCAAGCAGGTGAAACTGCACCAATCGACTCTTTATTAGCCATAATCGGAAACGAAGGCGAAGATATTTCTGCTTTAATAAGCGGAGCAGTTGCACCAAAAGCAGAAACTCCAGTTGAAGCTAAAAAAGAAGAAGCAGCCGTTCCAGCAGCAACAACTTCAGCTGCTTTACCAGCAGGAGTTGTCGTAGTGACAATGCCTCGTTTGAGCGACACTATGACCGAAGGAACTGTAGCAACTTGGTTGAAAAAAGTAGGCGATAAAGTTGCCGAAGGTGACATGCTTGCCGAAATCGAAACCGACAAAGCGACAATGGAATTCGAATCTTTCAACGAAGGAACTTTATTATACATCGGAATTCAAGAAGGAGAATCGGCTCCAATTGATAGTTTATTAGCTATTATTGGACCAGCTGGAACAGATGTTAGTGGAATTATTGCTAGTGGAGGAACTGCACCTGTAGCCGCTCCAGCTGAAGAAGCGAAAGCCACTCCAGCTGCGCAAGTTGCACCAGTTGTACAAGAAGCACCAGCTGACGGACAAAGAATTTTGGCTTCACCATTGGCAAAGAAAATTGCCAGCGAAAAAGGAATTCAATTATCACAAGTGAAAGGTTCTGGCGAAAACGGACGTATCACCAAAAGTGATGTGGAGAACTTTACTCCAGCGACCAGTTCTCAGGTTGCAGATAGCAGATCTCAGGAAAGTGCTCCAGCCAAAACTGAAGCTGCTGCACCAACTGCAAAACCTTATGTTCCAGCAGGACAAGTTGCCACCGAAGAGATCAAAAACTCTACAATGCGTAAAATCATTGCGAAACGCTTGGCAGAATCTTTATTCACTGCACCACATTACAATTTGGTAATCGAGGTAACTATGGATGAAGCGATGAAATCAAGAGCGATTATCAACAGCGTGCCAGATACCAAAGTATCTTTTAACGATATGGTGATTAAAGCTTCCGCATTGGCTTTGAAAAAACACCCAAAAATCAATTCACAATGGACTGCTGAATCCATCATCATCAACTATCACGTGAACATTGGTGTTGCCGTTGCCGTTGAAGACGGATTGGTTGTTCCAGTATTGCCATTTACTGACGGTATGAGTTTATCTCAAATTGGAACAAGCGTAAGAGACCTTGCAGGAAGAGCTAAAAACAAAAAATTATTACCTACCGAAATGGAAGGAAGTACTTTCACAATTTCCAACCTTGGAATGTTTGGAATTACCGAATTCAACTCCATTATCAACCAACCAAATTCTGCCATCCTATCTGTAGGAGCGATTGTAGAAAAACCAGTGGTAAAAAATGGACAAATCGTGGTAGGAAACACAATGATGTTATCTTTGGCTTGCGATCACAGAACTATCGACGGTGCAACCGGAGCTCAGTTCTTGCAAACTTTGAAACAATACATCGAAAACCCAGTGACGATGCTTGCTTAATAGCTCGTTAGTTTATAATAGAAATCCCGTTTTGAGAAATCAGAACGGGATTTTTCGCTTTCGAAAGTTTTAATCATTAAATTTGAAATCGCAAAAAATTCAAAAAATGAAACCAACCATCACGATTATTGGCGCAGGAATTTCAGGTTTAACTGCTGCAGTTTATTTGCATCAAAAAGGATATAACATTCAAATTCTTGAAGCAAGTGATCGAGTGGGCGGACGAATCAAAACCGATATCATTGATGGTTTTCGACTCGATAGAGGTTTTCAGGTTTTATTGACTGAATATCCCGAAACAAGAGCTTTGTTAGATTACAAAAAATTAAATCTTAAAAAATTTCTACCCGGAGCAACAGTTCTTTATGATGGAGGACAATTCGAAATTGCCGATCCGTTTAGGCGTCCAACGGCGACATTTGCCACATTATTTGCTCCAGTTGGTTCTTTGAAAGATAAAATAAACACCTTTTTTCTAAAAAATAAACTAGTTAAAATCACTATTCCAGAGGTATTCAAACAACCAGAAATCGAAACTATTACTCAACTCAAAAAGTATGGTTTCAGTCCAAAAATGATGGAGCGTTTTTACAAACCTTTCTTTTCAGGGATTTTTCTGGAAAACGATTTGAAAACATCGAGTAATATGTTCGATTTTGTGATGAAAATGTTTTCCGAAGGTGATGCTGCTATACCAGAATTAGGTATGGAAGAAATACCCAAACAATTAGTAGCGATGCTTCCAGAAAATTCAATCCAATACAACGTAAAAGTTAGTGCAATCGAAAACAACAAAATCATTTGCGAAGATGGAACAACTCTAGACGCGGATAAAATTATTATTGCTACCGAAGCTATTGGTCTTGCGAGTAATTACATTTCAAAAACGAAACAAAATTTTCATCAAGTGACCAATGTTTATTTTGAAGCTAATATTGCTCCCACCAAAAAAGCAGTTGTAGTTTTAAATGCTTCCAATAATAAAAAATGGGCAAACAATTTGACGGTAATGTCGAATGTTTCGAATCAATATGCACCAACAGGAAAGGTTTTGATTTCTATTTCCTATAATGGGATTCCAGCTATTGACGACGCAACACTTGCCGAAAATATGAAAACCGAATTGAAACAATGGTATGGAAACCAAGTTTCAGCTTGGAAAATGCTGAAAACCTATCGTATTAATTATGCTTTGCCTAATCAAGAAAAAGTATCTAATGAAGTGACCCATTCAGAAATTAAAATCAATGATAATTTATTTATTTGTGGCGATCATTTATTGAACGGTTCGATAAACGCCGCAATGAAATCAGGACGAATGGCGGCGGAATTGATTGATGGAATTTAATAAATAATTATTATCATTAACTTTTCTTATTCTTCTCCTCTATCCATCGTGACATATATTTTGTACTAGTCAAAGTATGATGTTGCAATAGTGTTCCCATAAAATTACTCAATCTATGTTGTTTTAAATGGGCTCCTACTTTTAAAATATGCTTGACAAAATCATTCTCAAACAAGGATTTCAAATAACGTTTTTCTAAAATTCGAAAACCATTTTGTTGGGCTTTTAGCCAAAGATTTTTGCTTTGATATAATTCTACAGCTTTATCGGCAAAAACTTGAGCGTCGTCAACAATAAATCCATTCCAAGGCAAATCGCCACACATCGATTCGGCTCCAATAGTTGTAGTTATACTTGGTGTTCCGCATTGCATCGCTTCTACTAATTTTCCTTTTATTCCTGCTCCAAAACGCAAAGGAGCCAAAACTACTCTAGAATTTCGCGCCACTTCTTGGGCATCATCAGCTCGACCCATAATATGAAAACCTACTTTGGGTTGGTGTAATTGCAATACTTTTTGAGAAGGATAAGCACCATAAATTTGTAAAATTGCTTCCGGCATTTGCTTTCTGATGAGTGGCCAAATCGTTTCTTTCAGGTATTGAACTGCATTCCAATTGGGTTCGTGAAGGAAGTTTCCAATGAAAACAAAGCCGTTTCGTTCTTCGAATGAAGGTGCTTTTTGAATGGATGAATCTTCAATTGGTGCCAATAATAAAGGCAAATAATATAATAAATCAGTATCGATTTTGAAAACGGTTTGCAGTAATTCCATTTCATATTCTGCAATCATCAAGGAAACATCGCAACGCAAAATACCGGCAATTTCTCGTTTGGCAACGTCTTCAACCAATAAATCATCTGTAGAAAATGGTCGATTTTCCTTGAATGCTTTTTGGCGCGCCAAACGCAAACAATGCAAATCTTCGGTATCCAGCATTCGCAAAGCATCAGGGCAATTT
>DAORUG010000104.1:0-10628 GCA_035433125.1 Flavobacterium sp. | reverse complement strand
ACAACTAAAGAAGTGACTTACGAAGAATTTATTGCTGCGTCTTACGGAGAATAAGTTCAAAAAAAAATAAGTATATTTGAGTGTCAAAAGATTATTTTTTTTGACGCTCTTTAATTTTAAAATTCTTGTGCTAACATATAAAACTTAGAAATAAGACAGATTGGCATCATATGTAAAGAGGTATGACCTTTGATAAAATAAATATACAGTATTAACGTAAAAACTTAGAACAAACAAATATGAACTACGGTAAAGAATTTAAAAAGTTTGCTACAAAACACCAAGGTGTAAACGCAATGTACTACGACAAAATCGTAGCGGCAATGAATCCAACAAATATGACACCTTATATTATTGAAGAGCGTCAGTTGAATATTTCTCAATTAGATGTTTTTTCAAGATTAATGATGGACAGAATTATTTTCTTGGGAACAGGAATTGATGACCAAATCGCTAATATCGTTCAAGCACAATTGCTTTTCTTAGAAAGTGCCGATGCTTCAAAAGACATTCAAATTTACTTGAATTCTCCTGGAGGAAGTGTTTATGCAGGATTGGGAATTTATGATACTATGCAATATATCAAACCAGATGTTGCTACAATTTGTACAGGAATGGCAGCTTCTATGGGAGCAGTGCTGTTGTGTGCCGGAGCAGCTGGAAAACGTTCGGCGTTGCCACATTCAAGAGTAATGATTCACCAACCATCAGGAGGAGCACAAGGTGTTGCAACGGATATGGAAATCAACTTGCGTGAAATGTTGAAATTAAAAGACGAATTATACCAAATTATTTCGCAACATACAGGTCAAACATTCGATAAAGTGCACAAAGACAGTGAACGCGATTATTGGATGATTGCCGATGAAGCCAAAGAATACGGAATGATTGATGAAGTGTTGAGAAGAAGTTAAATTAGATAACAGGTAACAGATTTCAGGTAGCAGTTTTTGCAATCTGAAATCTGAAATCTAAAATCTGCAATCTAAAAAGATGGCAAAACCAAAATTAGAATGTTCATTCTGCGGAAGAAAAAAACCGGAAACCAATTTATTGATAGCCGGAATCGATGCACACATTTGTGATAAATGTATCGAACAAGCCCACGGAATTGTATTAGAAGAATTAAAAGCAAGCAGTAAAAATCAATTGCCTACAGACTTGGTGTTGAGAAAGCCAAAAGAAATCAGAGCTTTCTTGGATCAATATGTAATTGGTCAAGACCAAACCAAAAAAGTAATGTCGGTTGCGGTTTACAATCACTACAAACGTTTGATGCAACAAGAATTGCACGATGAGGTTGAGATTGAAAAAAGCAACATCATTATGGTAGGTCAAACAGGAACTGGGAAAACTTTGGTTGCTAAAACCATTGCAAAAATGTTAGACGTTCCTTTGGCGATTGTTGATGCAACCGTATTGACTGAAGCAGGTTATGTGGGAGAAGATGTCGAAAGTATTTTGACACGCCTTTTGCAAGCCGCCGATTATGATGTGACCAAAGCCGAAAGAGGGATTGTTTTTATTGACGAAATTGATAAAATTGCCCGCAAAAGCGATAATCCATCCATTACCCGCGATGTTTCTGGAGAAGGTGTTCAGCAAGCATTATTGAAATTATTGGAAGGAACGGTTGTTAATGTTCCGCCAAAAGGAGGACGAAAACATCCAGATCAAAAATTTGTTGAGGTAAACACCCAAAATATCTTGTTTATTGCCGGTGGTGCTTTCGACGGAATTGAAAGAATCATTTCTAAAAGATTAAACCGTCAAGCTGTTGGGTATTCAACATCCAAAAATGTGGACAATATCGACAAAGACAATTTATTGCAATACATTATCCCAAAAGACATCAAGGATTTTGGATTAATTCCTGAAATTATTGGTCGTTTGCCAGTGTTGACACATATGGATCCTTTGGATAGAGAAACCTTGAGAGCGATTTTGACCCAACCTAAAAATGCTTTAATCAAACAATACAAAAAATTGTTCTTGATGGATGAGGTAGAATTTAGTATTTCGGATGAAGCTTTGGATTTCATTGTGGACAAAGCCTTGGAATACAAATTAGGTGCACGTGGATTGCGTTCATTATGTGAAGCCATCCTAACCGATGCGATGTATGAATTGCCAAGTTCCGATGATAAAATATTAGAAATCGACGTGGATTACGCCAAAGAAACCTTGAATAGAAATTTATTGAAACGATTGGAGATTGCTTCGTAAATTTTTGATTTATAGAATTTCAAACCCGGCAGGTTTTTAAAACCTGCCGGGTTTTCTATTTTTTCTACTTTGTGAAAAAACACTCGTTATCCTTTTTTATCTACAATAGATTGTCGATTTTTGCCCATCATAAATTAATACAATAAAAATGGTAATAATAGATAAAGAGATTATTTTGTTGAAAGTTTCTGGTCAGGATAAACCTGGGGTAACGGCGGGTTTAACATCAATTTTAGCGAATTATGACGCCATAATTTTAGATATTGGTCAAGCCGATATTCACGATACATTGTCTTTGGGAATTTTATTTGAAATAAAAACGGGCTCTAGTTCGGCAGCAGTTTTGAAAGATTTATTGTTCAAAGGTTATGAATTAGGGATTAATGTCAAGTTTGTTCCGATTTCTATTCCTGATTACGAAATTTGGGTAAAGGGACAAAGTAAACAACGTTATATCATCAATGTTCTGGGAGAAACCTTGACGGCTAAGCAATTGTCGTCTGTAACTAAAATAATGTCAGACCAAAAATTAAACATTGATTCTATTATTAGACTAACAGGAAGAACTTCGGTGGTGGAGAAGGAGGAATATCCTCGTTCTTGTGTGCAATTATCAGTTACTGGAAATATTGTCGATAAAGCGTTGATGACTGCTAATTTTATGGATATTTCAGGAAAATTAGATGTCGATATTTCGTTTCAAGAAGACAATATGTACCGCAGAAACCGTCGTTTGGTGTGTTTTGATATGGATTCAACCTTAATCCAAACCGAAGTAATCGATGAATTAGCAGAATTGGCTGGTGTTGGGGAACAAGTGAGAGCCATCACAGAATCAGCGATGAATGGTGAAATTGATTTTAGCGAAAGCTTCAAAAAACGAATGGCTTTGTTAGAAGGTTTGAGCGAAGACGTTTTGCACAATGTTGCCATAAATTTACCAATAACCAAAGGCGCACATCGCTTGATGAAAGCCTTGAAATATTACGGCTATAAAACCGCTATTTTGTCTGGAGGATTTACTTATTTTGGGGATTATTTGCAAAAAGAATTAGGAATAGATTACGTTTATGCCAATCAATTGGAGATTAAAGACGGTAAATTGACTGGGAAATATTTAGGCGAAATTGTCGATGGCGCAAAGAAAGCTGAATACCTAAAAGCCATTGCCGAAAAAGAAGGCATTCACATCAACCAAACTATCGCTGTGGGTGATGGTGCCAATGATTTACCAATGTTGAATTTGGCCGGTTTAGGAATTGCTTTTCACGCCAAACCAAAAGTAAAAGAAAGTGCCTCGACTTCTATTTCTAGCTTGGGTCTCGATGGAGTTTTATATTTGTTGGGTTACCACGACAGACATATTGATATGATGCAGGAGTAGAAGTACTGCTATGTAATATAAATCAAAATCCCGTATTGAAATTTTCTATACGGGATTTTTTGATTGAATTTTTACCATTTGCGAATTGTGATTTATTTTAGATTCATCTTTGATTTGCTTTCCCGAAACTTTACAAATTCCTCTCGCCCCACAACTCATTCTATGCGGTCCGCAGGAAGCCAAAATAGAAATTACAAACACTATTAAAAGTAGCTTTTTCATTTTTATTGATGCACAATTACCTGCATATTTTTCAATTGTTCCAAATAATCTCTTTCGTTCGACAATCTTGGAATCTTGTGTTGTCCGCCAAGTTTGTGTTTTTCTTTCAGCCAATCGTAGAATAAATTTGGTCTGGCAATATTGATTATCAAAGGATTCAAAGTCATATTATTGTAACGTTTCGCTTCGTAATCGGAATTTAAAGATTGCAAAGTTTCGTCCAATACTTTTTGGAAATGAGCAAGGTCATCTGGGTTTTTCTTGAATTCGATAATCCATTCGTGGGCTCCTTTTTCCTTGTCTTTCATAAAAACAGGCGCAACGGTATAATCGACTATTTCAGTTCCAGTAATATGACAAGCTTTGGCAATGGCTTGATCTGTATTTTCAACCATTAATTCTTCGCCAAAAACATTAATGTGGTGTTTTGTTCTTCCCGTTACCCTAATTTTATAAGGACTCAAGGAAGTAAAACGAACGGTGTCGCCAATCATATAACGCCACAAACCAGAATTCGTAGTAATAATAATGGCATAATTTTTAAAAAGCTCCACATCCGATAATCGAACAGTTTTTTGATTTGGTGTTCCAAAAGTATCCATTGGAATGAATTCGTAGAAAATGCCATAATCCAACATCAACAATAAATCGCTGGAATAATTCAAATCCTGAATCGCAAAAAATCCTTCGGAAGCATTGTATATTTCGTAATATTTGAAATCTTTTTTTGGTAGTATTTTTTGATATTGTTCACGATAGGGTTCAAAATTCACGCCTCCGTGAAAATAGACTTCCATATTTGGCCAAAGTTCCAGCAAATTGCCTTTGCCAGTTTCCGTGAGTAATTTATTCATTAAAACCAGTAGCCATGAAGGAACTCCGGCAAAACTGGTTACATTTTCATTTTTAACTTCGTTGATTATCGCAGGAATTTTAGTTTCCCAATCGCTCATCAGCGAAATTTCTTTGTTTGGAGTGCTACTAAAATCGGCCCAAAGCGGCATATTTTCAATCAAGATTGCCGATAAATCGCCAAAAGAAGTATTGTTGTCTTCATAAATTTGAGCACTTCCGCCAAGGCGAAGACTTTTTCCCAAAAACATTTCGGAATTTTCGTTGTTGTTCAAATACATACACAATAAATCCTTGCCTGCTTTATAATGACAATCTTCCAACGCTTCTGGACTTACGGGGATGAATTTGCTTTTGGCATTGGTCGTTCCGCTGGATTTGGCAAACCATTTGATGGGTGTTTCCCAAAAAACATTTTGTTCCCCTTTTCGGGTGCGTTCTATCAAAGGCTGCAATTCTTCGTAGGTCGAAACCGGAACCCTTTCGGCGAAAGTCGCATAAGAATAGATGGAATCATAATCGTATTTCTTGCCTACAACTGTATTTTCAGAAGCTCGAATTAAATTCATTAACAATTCTTCCTGAACTTCGTTCGGGTACTTCAAAAAAAGTTCTATTTGATGAATTCTTTGTTTAAGAACCCAAGAAGCAAACGAATTGATGACAGTTATTGGCATTTTTTATATACGATTTACGACATTAGATATACGATGTTTTTGATATTCTATACTCGATACCAGATTTTGTATATTTGAATTGAATATTGACTTGCAAATACTAACTTTACAACGTTATCAAAAATAGTATTTTTTTTTAACTTTCTAACTTTTTAAACCTTTTATAAAATATCGTATGTCTAATATGATATGTCGTAAATCGTCTATCTAATATCGTAAATAAAAAATGACCTACGAAGGCACACTTACCAAAATGCAAACCGAATTTGCTAATCCAATTCAATATTATCTGGTTTTCGAGAATAGTTTTTTGAATGTAAATCAATTGCTCAACAAGAATGTCGAGATTTCTTTTCAGGGTTACCAATGTTTGAATTGTGGCAAAAAGAAAAAAATTTATCGCCAAGGTTTTTGTTACGATTGTTTTTATTCGAGTCCAGCAGTTGG
The DNA here is from genome assembly GCA_035433125.1 of Flavobacterium sp. GTDB lineage: Bacteria > Bacteroidota > Bacteroidia > Flavobacteriales > Flavobacteriaceae > Flavobacterium. The sequence continues at coordinate 4,820 of DAORUG010000104.1, read as the reverse complement.
TGATTGGATTATGAAACCAGAATTGAGTACAGCGCATCTTGGGATTCAAGACCGAGATTTGGTTTATGAAGAAAAAGTACAATTGCAACCGCATATTGTGTATTTGGCGTTATCCAGCGAAGTAAAAGTGGGTGTAACTCGAAAAACCCAAATGCCCACACGATGGATTGACCAAGGCGCATCCCAAGCGATTTCAATTGTGGAAGTTCCAAATCGGTATTTGGCTGGAATTACTGAGGTGGCTTTGAAAAATCATTTTGCCGATAAAACCAATTGGCGAAAAATGCTCCAAAACGATGTAGAACAAGTTGACTTAATCGCCGAAAGATTGAAAGTTGAAAACCTGATCCCATCCGAAGTTCAGGAATATTTCTACTCCGAGAAAAATGATTTGTACGAAATGCACTTTCCTGTTTTGGAATATCCAAAAAAAATAAATAGTCTAAGTTTAGAAAAAACACCCAATTTTCAAGGGAAACTGACTGGAATAAAAGGGCAATATTTAATCTTTGAAGACGGAACTGTTTTCAATGTGCGTAGTTCCGAAGGGTATGTGGTTCAGATTAATGTGTAAAACACTTGATAATTTGTAAATAATTATTTATATATTTGATGGCAATTAAAGCGAAAACAAACCTTGCCAATCTGCCCCAATTTGGGTGTTATGCAAAGGTTTGTTTCGTTTATAAGCGAGTTGTGCAAGCTTTAAACATAGTTAATATGATATATATATTTTGTGATACGTGTGTGCTTTTAAATTTAGCCACTGAAACGAAACTTGAAGAAGTAATTAAAAAATTATCCCAACTAAAAGAATCCGGACAAATTGAATTAGTAGCTTCCAATGTAGTTTTGGAAGAATTGGAAGAACATAAAGATAAAATAGTTGATAAACGAATTGCTTCTTATAAAGGACATTTAAGAAACTTAAAAAATGTACTCGACCTTTTTGAGAAAAAAACTCAAGAATTATTAAACTCAGAAATTGAAACAATTCATCAAAATCTTCCAAAAATGGAAGTTGTTTTAAATAAAAATATTAATTTAATTGTTGATTTGGTCAAAAAGTCAATACAAGTTGAGAATATCCCACAAAATATTTTCAATGTAATCGAAAGAGCAAAAGAAAAATCTTTTCCATTTCACAGAAACAAAAATTCTGTAAAAGATGCACTTATTTCAGAAGCATTTGAAGAGTTTTTAAAAAATTTACCAGCTGACGCTAAGGAAGTATATTTTGTAACTGATAACACTGAAGATTTTAGTGACACTTCTAATAAGACATTACCGCATAAAGATTGGGAAAACAATTTCAAGGATAAAGTTCATTATAGTACGAACATTGCAAGTGTAATTAATGGTATTGAACCTGAGTCAATTACCGCAGAAGTTGTTCAAGAAATAGAGGATAAAAGTAATTTTTCTTGTATAAACAATAGCGAACATGATTTTGATACAGAACGTGGCTTTTGGCGTCATTCTCAATATGGTGGAGGATTATCTTGGCATCATTCATGCAAGAAATGTGGAATGCTTTGGGATACAGGTGATTTCTTCGATTAAGCCTGCACATAACTGTTATTAAAACGGATTTGAGCAATTGGCTTAATGAAAAAATGGTTTTGTATTTTGATGATTTGGCAAATCCGAAGAATGGGCTTAATTTAGTTCCAAACTCATTATAGTACAGAACTTCGGTATTACCAACAACATTTCGTATATGGAGCTAAAAAATAGTAAAAATCAACTTTTTCGTTATCGAAAAGCAAACGAATTTTCACTCGATGAATTAGAAAATAGTTATATATATTTCCCTTCAAGTGATCAACTTAATGATCCTTTTGATGCAAGTCACAATATATTAAGTTTGACCAAAGAAAATTCTGAAATGGAAAAGCTCTATAATCAACTTCTAGAAGAGTCGCCGAACGAACGAACCAAGGCTTACGTCAAAAAAAAATATCAGAACCAACCTGAAATACTAAGGGAGTTAGTAGTTAATGGTATGTCAAAATTCATTTCTACATACGGAATTGCATGTTTTAGTGTAACTCCTATTCATGTAGTGCTTTGGGCCTATTATGCAAATCACGAGGGAATTTGCATACAATATGATACAACTCGCGACGAATCATTTTTTAAAGGTGCGCGAAGAGTAGATTATGTTAACGAATTGCAAAGAATAAACTTTGAACCTGTAACCAATCCTCAGACAACTAATGACATATTTTACAAAAAACTAAATCTTTGGGAAAAAGAATTTGAAATACGTTTAGTCAAATCTGGAACGGGAAGACACAAAGTCAATCCTGAAACAGTGAGAAGCATAATCTTAGGTTTAAACGCAAAAGAAGACTTTATAGAAAAAGTAATTGACATTGTAAAAAGAAAATACAAACATGCAATCTTGTATCAAGCGGAATTGATGACTGAAAGTGTTGGATTTTCATTTATTCCTTTTAATCTGTAACGCCGCTTGTGCCCATAAACATAAGTCAGTTTGAAACAAAACAAAGCCTAAAAGTATCAAATCTTTTAGGCTTTTTTGGTTCAAACAATTTACGGCGTTTTAGTCTCTTCTGCTGGTTTTTTCTTCTTGAACAAGCCGTTCAACAAATCAGTGGCTTTTGTTTTTACGTCTTCTTTTGGAGCTGCAGTTTTTGTGGTATCGCTAGGTTTCTTGTTTTTATTAAGATAATCCGTTAATGCCGATGTTCCTTGTTTTACCATTCGGTCTTTTTGCTGATTTACTAACTGAGTGGTCAATTTTGTTACAGCACTGTTGATGTCTGTTGTGATTTTTGGATTTGTAAAATTCCCAACAAGCATTGCATTAATTGGAATACTTTGCAGTTTTGCAGCATCAGCAGGAGATAATTTTGCTATTAAAGCATTGGCTTCCGTTCCGAGATATTTGGCGGGGACATCAAATTTTAGATTGTAATTCATACTTTGGTCAAAACCGTGTGTTCCGCCAATGGTTGCTTTGATGTCTTGATATTTTATATCAAAAGGTTTTACATTCACTTTTCCGTCCTTGAAAGTTAAAGCAGCTTTCAAATTATTCAGATTGACTTTGCTCATATCAATGAACTTCAAATTGGAACCCAATGCGTTTAACAAAGTTGAATTTTCGGCACTTACTGTTGTCGAAAGTAATTGTCCCAATAAATCTCCCGTTAGTGTTGCCAAGTTAGGAGTCAGTTCTGTTGCATCAAGATTTCCGTTCAGTTTTATGGTCGAATTTAGTTTTCCATTGATGATTCCAGCAATTGGAGCGATTTTTTTCAACATATCGAGTTGGGTGAACGATTGTGCAATATCCACCTGATTCAAATTTAAATCCATATTGAAAACGGGTACTTTTCCTTTGGTAGAAACCGCTCCATTCAAACCAATTGTTCCTCCAAAAATGGAAGATTTTACGTTTTGCAAAGTGACTTTTTCATCTTTCACAATCAGTTTTCCCGAAACATCTTTCAAGGTCAGATTATCGTATAAAACCGTGTTGGCTTTTGCGGTAAGCGTACAATTCAAGAAAGCAGGAATCTTCATTGCCTCTGCTTTTTTAGCATCGGTTTTGGTTTCTTCGCCAGTTGTCATAAAATCATCAACGGCCAATTGTTTGGAATTCATAAAGAAATCCCCTTTCAATTCTTGATTTCTGAACATAAATCCATAGAAATTCTCCAAAACTCCTGTCACGCTCAAGTCGCTTTTTCCAGTGGTTGCGTTGAATTGTTTCAAATGAACTTCACTTGGATTGAATTGAACCAACGCATTGCTAATCGTCATAGTTTTGCCGTTTTCATCCGCATAATTGAAACCTGATAAACTCATTGTCCCCGCATTATTGATGTTTTGATATTGACTTTTTTCTACCGATTGCATATCGAATTTGGTGGTCACATCGGCTTTCAGAATTCCAGACAAAGGTTTGTCCAATTTTATAGGATAGGCTTTTGACAAATTTCCTAAATTGATAGTTCCTTTCAAGGCAGCATCGACGATTGCATTTTTAGTGATATTTCTAATATTGGCTTTAGCATTGAAAACGTCTTGGTCGATAGCAAAAGATAACTTATCCAAATTAACATAAGTGTCGTTCAAAATCCCGGTTTCATTTATGATTTTAGTGTCGATTATAATGTTTCGAACTGATTTTGGAAGATTTGGATATTGAAAAGAAGCGTTATTGGAAGCTATTTTAATATTGAATTTCGGAACGGTTGTGTCCGAATACAAACCTTTGGCAAAACCCGCTACGGTAAAATCGCCCGTGGTTTTTACGTTTTCCAAACTCGAAGAATAGGCCGCAGGAATAAGTCCCAAGAAGTTTTTGAAAGAAGAAGTCGGCGTCTTGAATTTCAAATCATATTCTTGTCCGCCATCAACCATTTGAATAAATCCATCTAATTCTATGGGCAATTGATTGATTAAAGCTTTGTTTTTCTTGAATGTATATTTGTTGTTTTTTAAATCGATTCCCAAAATAGCGTCCAAACTAATAGAAACATTTTTCATATAATTGATTTTGTCCATCGAAAGGACAATTTTGGCTGTAGATTTGGTGTCTAAATCTAGTTTTTGAGCTGCAAAATATAGTGCTCGAAAATTGTCTGGTGGTACTGCATACCGAGTTCGAGCTATTCAATCGCGGCGAGGAATTTTTATCCAACCAATTTTTTGATATGTTCCGCGCTGTTCTTCCAAACGCAGTAGAAAAAGGGATCGCGCTTCATCGCTCTGGGGAACTTCGTAAAAAACAAAAAGAAGGTTTGCCTGCAAATTTGGGGTTTAACTGGCTTGGCAATCAGGTA
>DAORUG010000103.1:0-10674 GCA_035433125.1 Flavobacterium sp. | reverse complement strand
ATTACATATGACCAATAAAAAACAATAAACATAACATATGAAAACGGCTTTGATTATTGGAAGTACCGGATTAATTGGTTCCCACCTTTTAGACCTTCTTTTAGAAAGTACTGAATATGGAAAAGTCATCGCTTTCGTAAAAAGAGATTCAGGCATTCAACATACAAAATTAGAGCAACACATTATTGATTTTGATCAACCGGAAACCTATAAAGAGTTAGTCGTTGGTGACGATTTCTTTTGTACCATTGGTACAACCATAAAAAATGCCGGAAGTCAAGATGCATTCAGAAAAGTAGATTTTGGCTATCCCAAAGAATTTGCAACAATAGCTTTGCAGAATAAAGTGAAACAATTTTTCTTGATTTCTTCTTTAGATGCGCTTTCAACTTCATCCAATTTTTACCTGAAAACAAAAGGTGAAATAGAAGATTTTCTCAAAAAAAGCTCCTTTGAAACTATTGTAATTCTTAGACCCTCTTTGCTTTTAGGAAATCGAAAAGAATTTCGTTTGGGCGAGAAAATCGGTGCTTTTTTTATGAAACTTTTTTCCTTTGCATTCACGGGAAAAATAAAAAAATACAAACCCATTCAAAGTGAAGCTGTGGCTAAAGCAATGTTTGATATTGCTCAAAAGAATTACAAAGGATTTCATATAATAGAATCCGATGAAATACAAGAAATAGCAAATAAAAAATCCTGAGTTTTTCACTCAGGATTTTCAATATAGTATAATTTCTAAAATTAAGAAAGAGCAGCTTTTACTTGGTCAGCCGCTTCTTGAAACTCAACAGCCGATAAAATTGGCATTCCAGAATTATCGATTAATTCTTTTGCGATTTCAGCATTTGTACCTTGCAAACGAACGATGATTGGCACAGTAATAGCATCTCCCATATTTTTATAAGCATCAACTACTCCTTGTGCAACGCGGTCACAACGAACGATTCCACCAAAAATGTTAATCAAAATAGCTTTTACATTTGGATCTTTCAAAATGATACGAAACGCTAATTCTACACGTTTTGCATCGGCAGTTCCACCAACGTCTAAGAAGTTTGCTGGTTCAAAACCGGCATATTTTATTAAATCCATGGTTGCCATCGCCAATCCAGCTCCGTTTACCATACAACCTACAGTTCCGTCCAAATCTACATAGTTCAAACCTGCTTCTTTAGCTTCCACTTCGATTGGGTTTTCCTCACGAACATCTCGCATTTCGGCTAATTTCGGATGACGAAACAAAGCGTTATCGTCTAAATTTACTTTGGCATCAACAGCAATAATTTTGTTATCAGAAGTTTTCAAAACTGGATTGATTTCAAACATTGAAGCATCTGAACCGATGTAAGCTTTGTATAAAGCATCTACAAACTGCACCATTTCTTTGAAAGCATTTCCGGAAAGACCTAAATTAAAGGCAATTCTTCTGGCTTGAAAACCTTGCAATCCTACAGTTGGATCAATTTCTTCTGTAAAAATTAAATGAGGTGTTTGTTCTGCTACGTGCTCAATATCCATTCCACCTTCGGTAGAATACATAATCATGTTGCGACCTCTACTTCTATTCAATAAAACGGACATATAAAACTCAGATGTTTCGGTTTCGCCAGGATAATATACATCCTCAGCAATCAAAACTTTATGAACTTTTTTACCTTCGGCAGATGTTTGTGGCGTAATTAAATTCATCCCGATGATTTGTTCTGCTAATTCCTCAACTTGTTGCAAGTTTTTGGCAAGCTTAACTCCTCCTCCTTTTCCACGACCACCTGCGTGAACTTGGGCCTTTACTACGTGCCAACCCGTTCCTGTTTCGGCAGTCAATTGTTTTGCAACAGCAACCGCTTCTATTGGGTTGTTGGCTACATAACCACGTTGCACTTTTACACCATAACTGGCTAAAATTTGTTTTCCTTGGTATTCGTGTATATCCATTATTGAGTTATTTGCTTTGATAAAGGTACAAACTTAGCAAAATTCAACTTAAAACAAAACCTTTTTTATTTAATATAAAATCGAAACAATTATTGATAGAAATTTTTTAATAAAATAGTAAAAATGATAACAATCTTACTTCAAAAACCATTTATATATTAAAATAAAATTGTCATTTTGTTAATTTGAGTGCAAGTGAATGATTAATTGCTATTTATTGGACGTTTTTTTAACATTATAACAAAAATAAGTTAAACACAAATATAAAAAATTGATGTCATTAATGAAATCTATATTTTTGCATAAAAAATAATAAGCATGAAAATTAAAGAACAAGGTCTTTATTTGCCAGAATTCGAGCATGAAAACTGTGGAGCTGGATTCATCTGCAACCTTAAAGGCGAGAAAACAAATCAAATCATTCACGACGCATTAGAAATCCTTGTAAAGCTAGAACATCGTGGAGGTGTGAGTTCCGACGGAAAAACGGGTGATGGTGCGGGTTTATTGATTGATATTCCGCACGAATACTTCAATAGAGTTTGTGATTTCAAACTTCCAAACGCACGTGAATACGCTGTAGGTATGGTCTTTTTACCAAAAGCCGAAAATCAATACGTTTTTTGCAAAAAAATATTTGAAGATGAAATCAAAAACCAAGGTCTAACCATTTTAGGATGGAGAGAAGTTCCTGTTGATTCCTCTCAATTGGGTCAAATTGCAGCAGCTTCTGAGCCAAAAATTGATCAAATATTCGTTGGTAAAAAAGAAGAAATTGACGACGCTACATTCAAAGCAAAATTATATGCAGCACGTAAAATTACGGAACATACGATTATAAATTCTAAGATATCGGAAAGCTCTTATTTTTATATTCCAAGTTTTTCTACAACAACCTTAATATATAAGGGTATTATTATGCCCGAAGATATTGGTCCTTATTATACCGATTTACAACAAACCGATTTAGTAACTCGTTTGGCGTTAGTTCACCAACGTTTTTCTACCAACACAATGCCTTCTTGGGAATTGGCACAACCGTTTAGATACATCTGTCAAAACGGGGAAATCAATACTTTGCGTGGAAACGTAAGTAGAATGCGTGTTCGTGAAGAAATCATGAAAAGTGATGTTTTTGGTCCACAAATAGACAAATTATTCCCAATCATTATTCCAGGAAAATCAGATTCTGCTTCTATGGATATGGTAGTTGAATTGTTAATGCACACCGGAAGATCATTGCCAGAAGTAATGATGATGATGATTCCTGAAGCTTGGGAAAAACACCAAACTATGTCACCAGAACGCAAAGCATTCTACGAATACAATGCGTGTATTATGGAGCCTTGGGATGGTCCAGCTTCAGTTCCTTTTTCAGATGGTGATTATGTTGGGGCATTATTAGATCGTAATGGTTTAAGACCTTCAAGATATACCGTTACAAAAAGCGGTAAATTGATTATGGCATCAGAAATTGGTGTTGTAGATGTTGCTCCGGAAGATGTAGAAAGCCACGGAAGATTGGAACCAGGAAAAATGTTCTTGGTGGACATGAACGAAGGACGCATCATCAATGATGAAGAGATAAAAAGCAAAATCGTTTCTGAAAGACCTTATCAAGAATGGTTGAATCAATACAGATTACACCTAAAAGATGTTCCTAGTACATCCGAAGTTTGCTCTATTGAAACTATAGATTTAGCTACAAGAGAACGTTTGTTTAATTACACTTTAGAAGACATTCAAGATGTAATTACCCCGATGGCACAATCTGGAAAAGAAACGTTAGGTTCTATGGGTACTGACACTCCGCTTGCCGTTTTATCAGACAGACCACAATTAATTGCCAATTATTTTAAACAATTATTCGCCCAAGTTACCAATCCGCCTTTGGATGGAATTCGTGAAGAAATTGTAACCGATATTAGTTTGGCCTTAGGTCAAGACCGTAATATTTTTGACATTTCCAGCAAACAATGCCGAAAATTAAGAATTCAAAATCCAGTAATTTCTAATAAGGATTTAGAAAAAATTAGAGCGATTTCTATCGATCATTTCCACGCCGAGACTTTTGAAATTTTATATCCAAAAGCAAAAGGATTAAATGGATTAGAAGATGCTTTAGAAGCTTTAATAGTTCAAGTTACAAAAGCAGTTGAAAGAGGTACCAATATTATCATTTTATCGGATAGAGGTGTGAATAAGGATTTAGCTCCTATTCCTTCTTTATTGGCGTGTTCTTATGTCAATCATCAGATGAACCGTTTGCGCAAGCGTTCTTATTTTGATATTATTATCGAATCAGCAGAACCACGTGAACCACACCATTTTGCTACTTTATTCGGTTATGGGGCAAGTGCAATCAATCCATATATGGTAAACGAAATCATCCGTGTTCAAGTACGCGAAGGATTTATTACCGGTATTGACGAAGAAAAAGCAGTCCACAATTTCAATAAAGCTATTGGAAATGGAATTGTAAAAATCATGAACAAAATTGGAATCTCTACTTTACATTCGTACAGAGGTTCTCAAATTTTCGAAATCGTTGGTTTCAATTCTAAATTCGTTGAAAAATACTTCCCATATACTACCTCAAGAATTCAAGGTATTGGATTGTATGAAATTGAAAAAGAAATTAGCGAAAGATACAAATATGCATATCCAGATCATTTAATACCTAACCGATTAGGATTAAATATTGGTGGAGAATACCGATGGAGACGTAATGGAGAGCGACACATGTTTAATCCTACTACCATTGCCAAATTGCAACAAGCCGTAAGATTGAGTGATCAATCCAGCTACAACGAATATTCTAAAGCCGTAAATGATCAAGCTCACAATTTGATGACCATTCGTGGTTTATTCGAATTTGACAACCTCAATCCAATTTCAATTGATGAAGTTGAGCCTTGGACAGAAATCGTAAAACGTTTCAAAACGGGAGCGATGTCTTACGGATCTATTTCTAGAGAAGCACACGAAAACTTAGCCATCGCGATGAACCGTATTGGAGGAAAATCGAATTCGGGTGAAGGTGGAGAAAACAGAAAACGTTTCCAACCTGATATGAATGGTGACAGTCGCAACTCGGCTATCAAACAAGTAGCTTCGGGTCGTTTTGGAGTAACTTCACACTATTTGTCTAGTGCAAAAGAAATTCAGATTAAAATGGCTCAAGGTGCAAAACCTGGAGAAGGTGGACAATTGCCAGGTGAAAAAGTATTGCCTTGGATAGCTGAAGCGCGTAATTCAACTCCTTATGTAGGATTGATTTCGCCACCACCACACCACGATATTTACTCTATCGAAGATTTGGCACAATTAATTTTCGACTTGAAAAATGCCAACAGAGAAGCTCGTATCAATGTGAAATTGGTTTCAGAAGTAGGTGTTGGAACCATTGCTGCAGGTGTTGCCAAAGCAAAAGCAGACGTTGTATTAATTGCAGGTTATGATGGTGGAACTGGAGCATCTCCATTAACATCATTGAAACATGCAGGTCTTCCTTGGGAACTTGGACTTGCCGAAGCACAACAAACTTTAGTTTTAAACAACCTAAGAAGTCGAATTGTTGTAGAATGTGACGGACAATTAAAAACAGGTCGTGATGTAGCTATTGCTGCTTTATTAGGCGCTGAAGAATTTGGTTTTGCCACTGCTCCACTAGTAGCTTCGGGCTGTATTATGATGCGTAAATGTCACTTAAACACTTGCCCAGTGGGTATTGCAACTCAAGACAAAGAATTACGTAAAAACTTCAAAGGAACTCCAGAACACGTAATTAACTTCTTCTATTATGTTGCCGAAGAGTTAAGAGGAATTATGGCTCAGTTAGGTTTTAGAACTTTAGCCGAAATGGTGGGACAAACACATAAAATCAATACCAATAAAGCGATTACGCACTACAAAGCGAAAGGTTTAGATTTATCAGCAATTTTACATACGCCAGACGGATACAGTGAAAGAATTGTCAGAAATACCGAAAAACAAGATCATAATTTAGAAAATGTATTGGATTTCCAAATCTTGAAAGATTCGCATCGTGCAATGTACCGAAAAGAAAAAATGACTTTGAATTACCCTATAAATAACACCAATCGTTCGGTTGGAGCTATTGTAAGTAATGAAATTTCAAAAATATACGGATATCTTGGTTTACCAGAAGATACTTTAAATATTAACTTCAAGGGTTATGCTGGTCAAAGTTTAGGTGCTTTTAGTGCTCACGGATTAACATTTACTGTCGAAGGAAATACCAATGACTATTTAGGAAAAGGACTTTCTGGAGCTAAATTAATCATCAAGAAACCTGCAAAAGCTACTTTCGTTGCTGAAAATAATATTATTGTAGGTAACGTTTGTTTATTTGGAGCCATCGAAGGACAAGCTTATATCAATGGTATAGCAGGAGAACGTTTTGCCGTTCGTAACTCTGGTGCAACAGCAGTTGTAGAAGGAGTTGGAGATCACGGTTGTGAATATATGACAGGTGGAAAAGTAGTAGTTTTAGGTAAAACTGGTAGAAATTTTGCTGCCGGTATGAGTGGAGGAATCGCTTACATTTACGACCCAGAAAACAAATTCAAAAACGGTTTATGCAACACCGAATCAATAGCATTTGAAACCATTGAAGCCGAAGAAGCCGAGGAATTGAAAGCATTGATAGCCAAACACGTTGCCTACACCAATAGTACAAGAGGTGCCGAATTATTAGCAGATTGGGCTACAAGCTTAAGCAAATTTGTTAAAGTAATGCCTACAGAGTATAAAAAAGCGTTGAAACGTCTGGAAACAGAAGAACAAATTTTTGAAGAATTAACAGCATAATACAATGGGAAAAGTTACCGGTTTTAAAGAATTCGAAAGAATAGATGAATCATATATTGCAGTAGAAGAACGTGTAGTAAATTATAATGAATTTACGGTTTCCTTGAGTGACGCTGATATTACAAAACAAGGGTCTCGTTGTATGGATTGCGGAATTCCATTTTGTCACAGTGGATGTCCTCTGGGCAATTTGATTCCTGATTTCAATCATATGGTGCACCAAGGCGAATGGCAAAAAGCCTCTTGGATATTGCATTCAACAAATAATTTTCCAGAGTTTACAGGACGTTTGTGCCCTGCTCCATGTGAAAAAGCTTGTGTATTGGGACTTATAGAAGATCCTGTTTCAATTGAAAATCTAGAAAAAAATATTGTGGAACGTGCCTTCAAAGAAGGATGGATTAAACCACAACCACCAAGAGTAAGAACTGGAAAAACAGTAGCAGTTGTAGGTTCTGGCCCAGCTGGTTTAGCTGCTGCACAACAATTGAACAGAGCAGGACATTTAGTAACTGTATTCGAAAGAGACGATGCTGTTGGAGGATTATTGCGTTACGGAATTCCGAATTTCAAAATGGAAAAAGGAATTATTGACCGTCGTATAGCCATTTTAGAAGCAGAAGGAATAACTTTTAAAGTAAATACACACGTTGGTGTAAACTACGATATTAATGACTTGAAAGCTTTTGATTCTATTGTACTTTGCGGTGGAGCAACAGAAAGAAGAGGTTTGCCAACTCCCGGTGCTGATGCAGACGGAGTAGTTCAAGCTATGGATTTCTTATCGCAACAAACCAAAGTCCTTTTTGGTCAAAAAGTAGAAAATCAAGTATTGGCAACAGGAAAAGATGTTATTGTGATTGGTGGTGGAGATACCGGTTCTGACTGTGTTGGAACTTCAAATCGTCACGGAGCAAAATCTGTAACTAACTTCGAGATTATGCCAAAACCTCCAGTAGGAAGAAGCGAATCTACTCCTTGGCCTTATTGGCCTTTGCAGTTAAAAACTTCGACTTCACACAAAGAAGGTTGCGAAAGAAACTGGTTGATTAATACCAAAGAATTCATCAAAGATGCTAGTGGTAAATTAATCGCTCTAAAAACAGTAAATGTAGAATGGAAAATGGTTCCTGGACAACGTCCTGAATTAATTGAAGTGGAAGGTTCCGAAAAAACTTGGCCTTGTGATTTAGCTTTGCTTGCACTAGGTTTTACAGGTCCTGAAAAAACATTAAGCAGCCAATTAGGTTTAGAACTTGATTTCAGAAGTAATTATAAAGCGGAATACGGTAAATACCAAACCAACGTTCCAAATATATTTACAGCTGGTGATATGCGACGTGGACAATCTTTAATCGTTTGGGCTATTTCTGAAGGTAGAGAAGCTGCCAGACAAGTAGATATATACTTAATGGGCTCAAGTGATTTACCTACCAAAGAAGGTGGTGATTTGCCTGGTGTATAATAACAAATAAGCATTTTCATAAAGACCTTGATTCGTTTCAAGGTCTTTTTTTTGTTTAAAATTTCACGAATTTCAATTCAATAAGTTAGTAAACAAACATTTTGTTACAATTTGTTAGTTTTTAATTATTTCTTGTATGAACCAATAAAGAGTAATAAATTTGCCAAAAATGTATCACAATGCAAGCAAAAGATTTAGTACAATTAGCAGAACAATTCGGAAGTCCATTATATGTTTATGATGCGTCTAAAATCCAATCCCAATACCAAAGATTAACAAAAGCATTTTCGAAGGTAGAAAAATTGCGTATCAATTATGCAATGAAAGCCTTGTCCAACATAGCCATTCTTGAAATATTAAGAGATATGGGGTCTTGTTTAGACGCTGTTTCTATTCAGGAAGTACAACTAGGACTTCACGCAGGATATTCTCCTGACCAAATATTTTTTACGCCAAATGGAGTATCCTTAGAAGAAATCGAGGAAGTATCGGCTTTGGGAGTTCAAATCAATATTGACAACTTATCGATTTTGGAGCAATTTGGAACAAAATACCCAAACGTTCCGGTTTGTATTCGAATTAATCCTCACGTAATGGCTGGTGGAAACACCAATATTTCTGTGGGTCATATTGATAGTAAATTTGGAATATCCATTCATCAATTGCCGCATTTGTTGCGAATTGTTGAAAATACAAAAATGCACATCGTTGGAATCCACATGCACACTGGCTCTGATATTTTGGATATTGAAGTATTTTTATATGCTGCCGAAATCTTATTTGATGTAGCGAAAAACTTCAAAGAACTTGAATTTCTTGACTTTGGAAGCGGATTCAAAGTGCCTTATAAAAAAGATGATATCGAAACCGACATCGAAGAATTAGGAAAAAAATTATCGAAAAGATTCAATTCTTTTTGTGCTGAATATGGAAAAGATTTGACTTTGATTTTCGAGCCTGGAAAATTTCTAGTGAGCGAAGCAGGTTATTTTTTAGCCAAAGTAAATGCGGTAAAACAAACCACTTCGACAGTATTTGCTCAAATTGACAGCGGTTTCAATCACTTGATTCGTCCAATGTTTTACGGTTCGCAACATCACATCGAAAATATTTCGAATCCAAAAGGAAAAGAACGTTTCTATTCGGTTGTAGGATATATTTGCGAAACAGATACTTTTGCTAACAACCGTAGAATTTCCGAAATTAACGAAGGTGATGTTTTAAGTTTTAGAAATGCAGGAGCGTATTGCTTCTCGATGTCATCCAATTACAATTCAAGATACAAACCTGCCGAAGTTTTATGGCTAAACGGTCAGGGACACTTAATTAGAGCCCGTGAAACTTTCGAGGATTTGCTCAAAAATCAAATTCCATTGCCTGTAGAAGCAGCAGCAGTTTAATAAATACCAAATCCCATTTCGATAAAAAACGAAATGGGATTTTTTTTGAGTATAAAGTTTTTCATCTCATTTCTAGAAATTAGAAGCAAATCTATAATTCATTTTATAAACTGAGATATATCATATTTATTAGAATAAAATTTAATTATTTTTACTCCAATAATTAAATAACAAAAAAGATGAAAAAAATACTATTTTGGGGCGTTTCAAGTTTACTAGCAGTATTAGTATTAGTTCAATGCAAACCCAATACAGAAAAAACAGAAGCCGTAAAAACGGAAGAATCTGTTGTAGAAGAATTGAATTCACACCAAATCACTGTTAAAGAAGTTTTAAATGCAAATGCTTACACTTATCTACTCGTAACCGAAGCTGAAAAAGAATATTGGATTGCTGTTCCGAAAATGGAGGCAACCGTGGGAAAAACCTATACTTACCAAGGTGGAATGGAGATGAAAAAATTTGAAAGTAAAGATTTAAAAAGAACTTTCGACTCCGTATTATTTGTGGAAGGAATAGTTGATCCAAACGCTCCAGCAGTCGCTGAACCAACTTCAGCCCCAGTAAAAGTAGTTTCTTCTAAGGAATTATCCAAAGGAATTACATTGGCCAAAGGGGGAATTTCCGTATTTGATTTGTATTCAACCAGAGACCAATTAGCGGGAAAAACTGTGATTCTAACAGGTAAAGTGATAAAATTTATGCCAGAAATAATGAATAAAAACTGGGTTCACTTGCAAGACGGATCTAATTTTAACGGATTTAATGACATTACAATTACTACTTTAGAAAAGGTAAAAATTGACGATATCGTTACTCTAAAAGGTAAAGTAGTTTTAAATAAAGATTTAGGCTCAGGTTATAAATACGATGTACTTGTTGAAGATGCAGTACTTGTAAAATAAGCAAAACTTAGTTTTTTATAAATAACAAATCCCATTTCAATGAAAAATGAAATGGGATTTTTTTTAAAAGAATTGCAGTAGATTTGACAACTTTTAAAAAGTTGTCAAATCTAAAAACATTATTCGTTTCAGA
>DAORUG010000102.1:0-10692 GCA_035433125.1 Flavobacterium sp. | reverse complement strand
GCCTAAAACATCTGTCAATTATGTTTTGGCCTTTTTTCTAGGCTTACTTTTTCCTTTACTCTTAGTTTTTGGGATTTTCTTTATTAACAATTCCATTCAAAACACAGATGATATTAGTAGGTTGACCCAAATTCCGTTGATAGGAGTTATTGGATTGAGTAAAGATTCTACTAATTTGGCTGTTTATTCCAAACCCAAATCCGCCTTGTCCGAGTCGTTTCGTGCCATTCGATCGTCACTTCAATATTTATACAAAAAACAATTAGTGGAAGGGGCAAAAACCCTGATGATTACTTCATCAGTCAGCGGTGAAGGAAAAACATTTTGTTCTTTAAATATCGCTACGGTATTTGCGTTAAGCGAAAAAAAGACTGTAATCATCGGGTTAGATTTGCGTAAGCCCAAGTTGTTTGAAGAATTCAATTTATCAAATGAGGTAGGAGTTGTCAATTATCTTATCAAGCAAAAAACAGTGGATGAAATTATTAATCCTACTCACATCCCATTTCTTGATGTTATCTTGTCTGGACCCATACCTCCAAATCCTGCCGAGATGATTATGAGTGACGGAATGAAGGAAATGATAGACGAGCTAAAGAAAAAATACGATTATATTATATTGGATACGCCTCCTGTGGGTTTAGTTTCGGATGCCTTGGAATTGGCACAATATTGTGATGTTACTTTGTACATCGTTAGGCAGAATTTTACCAAAAAAGATATGATTACCTTGCTCAACAACAGGGTAAAAAGAGGCGAGCTCCACAATACCAGTATTATTCTGAATGGTTTCCAAAACAAAGCCAAATACGGAGCCGGTTACGGTTACGGTTATGGTTACGGCTATGGTTCTACCACCTACTCCAGCGGTTACAACGAGGATGATAAACCCAGAAATATTCTTGAAAAAGCACTCAGCAAATTAAGAAAATCATAATTCCAAAAAGGCTTACCACTAATACAATCTAATGAAAGAAGAAGAAAAAAACAGTATATTGATAACAGGTGGAGCTGGTTTTATTGGCTCTAATCTGTGTGATTATTTTTTATCCAAAGGATATAAGGTCATTTGTTTGGATAATTTTGCTACCGGACATCGACACAATCTGAAAGATTTTATGAATAATAAAAACTTTCGTTTGATAGAGGGTGATATTCGGAATTTGGTAGATTGTCAGAATGCTTTGAAAGGGGTGGATTATGTTTTGCATCAGGCGGCTTTAGGTTCTGTACCGCGTTCTATTAATGATCCTATTACTACCAATGATGTCAATGTCTCAGGTTTTTTGAATATGCTCGTGGCTTCGCGAGATGCCAATATAAAACGATTTGTTTATGCGGCCAGTTCTTCGACTTATGGAGATTCGGAAGGATTGCCTAAAGTAGAAGAGGTTATAGGGAAACCGCTTTCGCCTTATGCGATCACTAAATATGTCAACGAATTGTATGCGGAAATATTCAGTAGAACTTATGGGTTGGAAACCATTGGTTTGCGGTATTTTAATGTTTTTGGAAGAAAGCAAGATCCCAAAGGGGCTTATGCTGCGGTAATTCCCAAATTTGTCATGCAATTGATGCAACTCGAAAGTCCGAAAATAAATGGAGATGGGAACTATTCGCGTGATTTCACTTATATTGATAATGTGATTCAAATGAATGAATTGGCGATGACCACCCAAAATCCAGCAGCCGTAAATACCGTTTACAATACCGCTTACGGTGACCGTAATACACTGAATAATTTGGTTGACTATTTGAAAGACTATTTATCTGAATACAATCCAAAAATTGCTGATGTTGCCATCGAATATGGTCCCAATCGAGCAGGAGATATCCCCCATTCGTTGGCGAGTATCGATAAAGCTAAAGCATTGTTGGGTTATAATCCACATTATTCTTTGCAGGAAGGATTGAAAGAGGCTGTGGATTGGTATTGGAATAATTTGTAGTAATGAGATTCAGATTTCAGGTTGCAGGTTGCAGGTTTCAGGTTGCAGATTTCAGATTGCAGGTTTCAGATTGCAGGTTTCAGGTTGCAGATTTCAGGTAGCAGGTAGCAGGTAACAGATTTCAGGTAGCAGATTTCAGATTGCAGGTTTCAGGTTGCAGATTTCAGGTTGCAGATTTCAGGTAGCAGTATTAAGACTAAAAGAGAATGGAGAGAAAGAGGTATTGCTGAGGATTGTTTCTATTTAAAATTAAAGAATATAAAACTAGGTTTCTACTATTGGAACCTCAAAAAATATAAAAATTGGATACAAACATAAAGATAGCCGTTATCGGTTTGGGATATGTAGGTTTGCCCTTGGCGCGATTGTTTGCCACTCAATATTCTGTGGTGGGATTTGATATCAATCAGACCCGAATCGATTTGCTTAAGCAGGGAATCGACAGTACCCTCGAGATTGATTCGGAAAGTTTACAACAAGTATTGGTTGAGACTTCGACTAAAAGTAATGGCTTGTTTTGCACTTCCACGCTGGCTGAAATTGCCGATTGTACTTATTATATTGTTACGGTTCCCACACCTGTGGACAAAAACAATCGTCCTGATTTGACCCCATTATACAAATCCAGCGAAACTGTAGGCCAAGTTTTGAAGAAAGGGGATATTGTCATTTATGAATCGACAGTATATCCAGGAGTTACGGAGGAAGAATGTGTTCCGGTTTTAGAAAAAGTTTCAGGATTAACATTCAATGTTGATTTTTTTGCGGGCTATTCCCCTGAACGAATCAATCCCGGCGACAAAGAGCACACGGTAGATAAAATACTAAAAGTCACTTCGGGTTCTACCCCAGCAATAGGGCAGAAAGTCAATGAATTGTACCAATCCGTTATTACCGCAGGCACGCATCTTGCTCCTTCGATAAAAGTGGCCGAAGCGGCTAAAGTGATTGAGAATTCGCAACGCGATATCAATATTGCTTTTGTCAACGAATTGGCCAAGATCTTCAATATTTTAAATATCGATACGCATGCCGTTTTGGAAGCAGCAGGAACGAAATGGAATTTTCTTCCCTTTAAACCGGGATTGGTTGGCGGACACTGCATTGGTGTTGACCCTTATTATTTGGCACAAAAGGCACAAGAAAACGGGTATCATCCTGAAATAATTTTGGCTGGACGCCGTTTGAATGACAGTATGGGTGACTATGTTGCTTCACAGGTGGTGAAGCTGATGATCAAAAAGGGTATTACCATTAACGGAGCGAGTTTGTTGGTGTTGGGGATTACCTTTAAGGAAAATTGTCCCGATGTTCGCAACACTAAAATTGTAGATGTCATAGGGGCATTAGAAGATTATGGTATAAAAGTGAGTCTTTATGATCCTTGGGCTAATTCTGCAGAGGTGCAACACGAATATGGATTAACGAACCATAATCAACCCCCGACAGCTACTTTTGATGCTATAGTTTTGGGCGTGGCTCATAACCAATTTTTAGATTTGGATATTGATAGCCTTAGGAATACCAACAGTGTTGTTTATGATGTAAAAGGAGTTTTAGGGGATAAGGCTGATGGGAAGTTGTAGGTTTCAGGTAGGAGGTCTCAGGTAGCAGGTTGCAGTAGGCAGGTTGCAGAAGGCAGGTTGCAGTAGGCAGGTTGCAGAAGGCAGGTTGCAGGTAGCAGGTTACAGTAGGCAGGTTACAGAAGGCAGTTTGCAGAAGGTAGTTTGCAGAAGGTAGGTTTCAGGTAGCAGGTAGCAGGTTGCAGAAGGCAGGTTACAGAAGGCAGGTAGCAGGTAGCAGGTTGCAGAAAGCAGGTTACAGAAGGCAGGTTGCAGAAGGCAGGTTACAGAAGGCAGGTTTAGGAGAAAAGAAGAAAGATAAAAGACAAATAAAATGAAAAAAATATTGATTACCGGTGGTGCTGGTTTTATTGGTTCGCATGTGGTTCGCCGTTTCGTACAGAACTATCCAGACTATCAAATTTTTAATTTGGATGCACTTACTTATGCAGGTAATTTGGAAAATATTACCGATATCGAAAAAGCGTCTAATTATACTTTTGTAAAAGGGGATATTACGGATGAATTTTTTATTGCTCAGTTGTTTCAAGACCATCAGTTTGATGGCATCATCCATTTGGCTGCCGAATCGCATGTCGATCGTTCTATCGAAGATCCCATGGCTTTTGTAAAAACCAATGTGATAGGAACCGTTAATTTGCTGAATGCTGCCAGAAAACAATGGGCAAATACTAGCGAAGGCAAACGTTTTTATCATGTGAGTACGGATGAGGTTTATGGTTCCTTAGGTGCCGAAGGCTTGTTTACCGAAACAACTCCTTATGATCCCAATTCACCCTATTCTGCTTCAAAGGCCAGTTCTGACCATTTTGTAAGAGCCTATGGTGAGACCTATGGATTGCCTTTTGTCCTGACCAATTGTTCTAACAATTATGGACCTAATCATTTTCCCGAAAAATTGATTCCGTTGTTTATCAATAACATTATTAATAATAAACCTTTGCCGGTTTATGGTGACGGAAATTATACCCGTGACTGGCTGTTTGTTATCGATCATGCGGTAGCTATTGATTTGGTTTTTCACCAAGGCAAGAACCATCAAACCTATAATATAGGTGGTTTTAATGAATGGAAAAATATCGATTTGGTTAAAGTATTGTGTCAAATAATGGACAGCAAATTGGGAAGAACCGCAGGTGAGTCGGAAAAACTCATTACCTACGTCAAAGACCGACCGGGACATGATTTGCGTTATGCTATCGATGCCAATAAAATAAACCAAGAATTGGGATGGAAGCCCTCAGTGAATTTCGAGCAAGGATTAGAGATCACCATCGATTGGTATTTGAATAATGAGGAATGGCTTAATAATGTGACTTCCGGGGATTATGAGAAGTATTATTTGAAGATGTATTCGTAATGAGGTTAATGGGTTAATTGTTTAATCGGTTAGAAAAGGTTAGGGGTTAGCCCTTCGACTGCGCTCAGGGTGACAGAGGGAAGTGACCCCCTAGCCCCCTAAAGGGGGAATACTAAGTTAGGGGTTGGCCCTTCGACTGCGCTCAGGGTGACAGTGGGAAGTTAGTACTAAGTACAAAGAATTGAGTAGTAAGACTTGAGTTCACGGAGTAACACATTGAGGTTTAAGAATAAATAACCGAAAACAGATAATAGGAAAACTATGAATTGGTATGTTGTGTACACTAAGCCCAAGTGGGAGAAGAAGGTAGCTGAGCGATTGAATGCCATAGGGGTTGTTGCTTATTGTCCGCTGATTACCAAAGTAAGTCAATGGTCTGACCGAAAGAAAACAGTAAGTGTACCCTTGTTCAATTCTTATATTTTTGTTCAAATTGAAGAAAAAAACCGAAATCAAATTTTTGAAGTGACAGGAGCTATTCGTTATTTATTTTGGTTGGGAAAACCGGCGGTAGTTAAAGATTCTGAAATTGAAACTATTAAGAATTGGCTTTCGGTTCCCGAGGAATTTGAATTAGCCGTGGATCAATGGAAAAAAGGGGATAAAATTGTGCTGGAGTCAGGGCCTTTTGTCAGTCAGTCGGCGGTTATTCAAGAA
This sequence comes from Flavobacterium sp., assembly GCA_035433125.1. GTDB lineage: Bacteria > Bacteroidota > Bacteroidia > Flavobacteriales > Flavobacteriaceae > Flavobacterium. The sequence continues at coordinate 5,143 of DAORUG010000102.1, read as the reverse complement.
GTCAAACAAAACCATTATATTCTGATTTTAGAATCTTTAGGATGTGTTCTTAAAGTGAATAAAAAAGAGTTGTAATCTTTGGTTAAAAAAAATAAATTAAAAAAAAACAGGTGTTCGGTGAAAATTGGAATAGTAAGTGGTTTGGTGATAGCAAAATAGAGATCCAGTGGATGGTTTATTATCGCTGTTTCCATTTGTCATATTTTCTACCTAAAACGCATCCTATTTTTTTAATTTACTATAAATTTGCGAACGTTGGTTATTATAGTAAGTCTTTTTTGGGAGTTGCTAAGGCGAAGCCGTGGAACCCCCCAGCCCCCTAAAGGGGGAGTTAGAAGTTAGAGGTTAGAAGTGGGAGGTTAGAGGATAGAAATTAAGTGCAACTACTTCTTGCTATTTAAAATATGTTGTTGGGCGATTTGCCTTTTGAAATACTAAAAATCGAGGGATAGCGTTTCCTTAATAAAAAAAATACTATTAACTTTTCCATATGAAAAAAATAATTATTGCCATTTTACTCGTATTTGCTTTTTTTCAATCCGAAGCTGTGATGGCTCAGGATTTGTTAAAAGGGACAGATTTAAGCACTGTTAAAGTGGATTATTTGTCGGATAGTGATATCGCCAAGATAAAAGCACAATTGCTGAGCAACAATACCACTATTGAACAAGTGGAGCCCTTGGTATTGGCCAAAGGTATGACCGCTTCAGAGTATGCTAAATTGAAAGTTCGTTTGGGATCCCAATTGACCACTGCGCCAAGCAGTGTATCCAATAAAGATGTTTATGATGAAAAAAAAGGCGAACAAAGTCGTGAGCAAGAAAAAATAGTCAATAAAAAAGTTAAAGACACTTTAAATTCACTCGTTTTTGGATCGGAGTTGTTTGATAATCCCGATTTAAATTTTGAGCCTAATTTGAAATTGGCCACACCCGTGAATTATGTTTTGGGGCCAGGCGATGAATTGCAAATTAGTGTTTATGGGGTTCAGGAATATTCTGCCACCGTTCCTGTTACTATGGAGGGTAAGGTTAACATTCAATATGTTGGGCAAATTCCAGTTTCGGGTATGACCATTGAAGCTGCCACACAGAAAATAAGAGGCGCCATCTCCAGAGTGTACAGCACCGTTGCATCGGGGCAATCGCAAGTAGGTATTAGTTTGAGCCGCATCCGAACGATTAAAGTCACTATTATAGGCAGTAGACAGCCTGGGAATTATTCTATTTCTTCTTTGGCCACTGTCTATAATGCTTTATTTTTGGGTGGTGGACCCGGAAAAAATGGTACGTATCGAAACATTGAGCTTTTGAGAAACAATAAAGTCTATAAGAAAATAGATATTTATAATTTTTTAGTCAATGGGAATCAATCGGATAATGTGGGATTAAAGGATAATGATGTGATTCGGATTCCTGCTTATTCCCAAAGGGTTACTTTAGAAGGACAGGTAAAACGTCCCGGAATCTTTGAGATGAAATCTGGAGAAACATTTAAAGATTTATTGACATTCGCCTCTGGCTTTAATGAATTTGCTTATACGGCTTCGGTTAATGTATTGCAAAAAACTTCTAAAGACTTTAAAGTAAAAGACATCCCTTCTTCAGAATATGGCAGTTACAAACCCTTGGCTGGTGATGTGTTTAGAATTTCTAAGATTTTAAATCGGTTTGAGAACCGTATTAAAATTGAAGGAGCCGTATTCCGACCTGAAATTTATTCTTTTTATGAAGGAATGCGTGTTTCTGACTTAGTTGCCCAAGCCGATGGGCTAAAAGAAGATGCCTATTTGGATAGAGCTACAATAGTTCGTACCAAAGCGGATTTGACTACCGAAGTGACCAATGTTAATTTAAGCAAAGCCTTGTCGGGAGATACAGCAGCGGATATTTATTTGCAAAAAGAAGACATTGTAACCGTATATTCTATTTTAGATTTCAAGGAAGACTACAAAGTTACTATCGATGGTGAAATCAAGAAACCCGGCGTTTACGAGTTTCATGATAGTCTGACCTTGAACGATTTATTGGTTCAAGCAGGAGGATTAACCGGTTCTGCCTCCAAAAGAGTAGAAATAGCCCGAATGATCAAATCTGATGAAATAAACGATGGTAATCCCAACAGAGTTCAATTGTTTAATTTAGAGATTTTTGCAGAGAACAATGAGCAAATCAAAAATTTTGCTTTGGCTCCCTTTGATGTGGTGAACATCCGTAGAATGGCTGTTTATGAAAAACCAGAAATGGTCACTGTGACTGGTGCAGTGAATTATACCGGTAAATATGTTTTGGCCAATAAAAAAGAAAAAATATACGATGTGATACAGCGTGCCGGAGGTTTGAACTCTATTGCCAATCTTGATGGCGTAAAAATCAAACGTCCTATTCAAGCCAAACAAATAGAAGCCATAGAAAATGTAAACCTGAATTTGGGAAAAAAAGACTCTATTCAAGACAAACTGACTAAGAAGTTGAAAGAGGATTTGAAATATGCCACTATTCCAGTAGATTGGAGATCCATAGTCAAAGATCCCACTGATAAAACTAATGTTACCCTATTTCCCGGAGATGAAATTGAAGTTTCGGTTTACAACGAGAGTGTGAAAGTGACGGGGAATGTTCTTTTGACTTCGGAGATACCTTATAATAGGGGGAAAAGTTTTAGTTATTATTTAGGAGCTGTTGGAGGTACCGATGCTAAGGGTTGGAAGAATAAAGCTTATATTATTTATCCTAATGGAAAGGCAGCGGTTTCGAGTTCTTTCTTTTTTATCCGTTCCTATCCCAAAGTATTGCCGGGTTCACAGATTGTAGTGCCTGAAAAACCAGAAACCAGAAAAATGAGCACTGGAGAATTAGTGAGTATTGCTAGTGTTTTGGCTAGTTTAGCTGGAGTAGTTATTGCAATAATCTCTTTGAAATAAGAGTTATAATAGTACAAAGAACGGAAAGACACAAAAAATGACAGACAAGAAATCAAAAAGCAATGATGAAATTTCGTTAAAAGAGCTGATAGGAAAAGCTAAGGAATGGTATGTTTATTTGCTATCGCAATGGAAAATAATTGTTTTGGCCGGATTTATTGGGGCTGTTCTGGGTTTAGCCTATTCCTTCATGAAAAAACCAACGTATACTGCTACTTTGACTTTTGCTTTAGAGGATGAAAAAACAAGTAGTTCAGGAGGAATATTATCATTGGCCAGTCAGTTTGGACTAGATTTAGGTGGTTCGGGCGGAGGAATATTTGAGGGAAGTAATTTGATTGAATTATTTAAGTCAAGGACAATGATTGAGCAATCTTTGATGAAGCCTGTTTATTCTAAAGGGGATACTATATCATTGGCAGAAATGTATATTCAAAAAAATAAATGGAGAGAGTCTTGGAATAAGAAGCCCAAATTTGCAAAAATTCAGTTTAAACCAGAAACTAAACGAAAATATTTCACAAGGATTCACGACAGTATTTTAGGTGTTATTTCTTCTGATTTATCAAAAAATTATTTGGCTATAGGGCAAAAAGACAAGAAAGTTTCTATCATAAGTATGGATGTTACATCTTCTGATGAGTTATTTTCGTTGTATTTTTGCGAAAATCTCGCTCGTCAAGTAGGTCAGTTTTACATCGCTACCAAAAGCAAAAAAGCCAGAGCTAATATGGAGATTCTTGAGAGACAAACCGATTCCATTAGAGGAGAATTGAACAATGCCATATCTGGGCTTGCCTCTGCAAATGATAATACCTTTAATTTAAATCCTGCCCTGAATATTCGTAGAGTACCATCGGCTAAAAAGCAAGTCGATGTTCAAGCTAATACCGCTATACTCACCGAGTTGGTCAAACAAACCGAATTGGCTAAGGTGACACTACGAAGAGAAACTCCTTTGATACAAGTTTTAGATAGGCCTATTTTACCCTTACCCCAAAAACGATTTGGAAAAGCAAAGGGAATTGTGATGGGTGGATTTTTGTTCGGTTTTATAGTAGTTTTTGGTTTGTCAATAAGATGGTTAGTCAAATACAATTAAGTCATTTATTTAATGAGAAGTTGTTTTTTAATAAAAATTTGTTGTTATCTGCAAAAACAGTTAAGAATTTTTTATATGACAACAGTTAAAAACTAATTCATTCTATCAATTTGTATAATAAGTATATATCATTTCTTACAAGTGTAAACGGCAAAGTAGTATTCTCTAATTTTGTTTCATTATCTGTTTTACAAGGACTCAATGTTATTCTTCCATTAATTACTATGCCTTATCTTGTTCGGGTTTTGGGAGCAGAGTACTTTGGCCTTTTAGCGATAGCAACTTCAATAATAGCATATTTTTCAATAATTACTAATTATGGATTTGATATAACAGCTACAAGAGAAATTTCTATTCATCGAGATGATAAAAATAGGATTGATGAGATTTTCAGTTCGGTAATGCTATTGAAATTTTTTTTCTTGATTATTAGTTTTGTAGTTTTATCTGTTTTGATATTTAGTATAGATAAATTCTCGGATAATTGGGGAATATATTATTTAACTTTTTTAACATTAATAGGGCAGGTACTTTTTCCGATTTGGTTTTTTTTGGGAATAGAACAGATGAAATATATTACTTATTTAAATTTAGTTTCTAAAGCAATTTTTACCATTTTAATTTTTCTATTAGTAAGACAGCAATCCGATTTCTATATTGTACCTATATTGACATCATTAGGATTTTTATTTGTTGGGATTTACGCTGTTTTTTTTATTAAAAATAAATTTAATGTCCAATTTAAGTTCCAAAAACCAGAAACTTTAAAATACTATTTATATGGTGGTTGGCATATTTTCACATCAAACATTTCAGTAACCTTATACACTACTACTACAATTGTTCTATTAGGATTTTTTACAAACAATACAATTGTAGGATATTATTCTATAGCTGATAAGTTAATTGGAGGAATAAAGCAATTAATTACTCCAATTTCTCAAACATTATATCCTTTTATTTCAAGAAAATCAAATGAATCAAAAGAAGCCGTATTGTTAATTATTAGAAAAGTAGCTTTTATTTCAATACTAATAAGCTTTATTCTTACCCTTTTTCTTTATGTTTTTGCTGAAGAAATATTGCTTTTGATTTTTGGAAGTGAAGCCCAAAATTCG
>DAORUG010000101.1:0-10775 GCA_035433125.1 Flavobacterium sp. | reverse complement strand
TTCTTTTTGAACCTCATCGATAAAAAGCGGCTGTGGATTGTTTAAAAAAAACAAAAATTATTTCCTTGGCCCTTTATTTCGATATTGTTGCAATAACTTTCTATTGAAATCGTCTTCGGCTTTTTTCAGTTTTATAATTTTTATCGATGGCAAAATACTTTTCAGATTGGCAATGAATTTTTTCCTTATTTGATATAATTCATCTTCGGTATTTTCCATCTGAGCAAGTAGAGCAGAGGCTTCTTTTTCGCTCATTTTGTCTATATCGGCATCCATTCGCTGCTTGAAGGCTTTCATTTTTTGATGCCTTATTTCAAATTGTTTGTCATCATAAGCATTGTAAATGGGCCAGAACTTAGTAGCTTCATCAGTAGTTAAAGCTAATTCATTAGTAATAAAACCAACTTTCAAAGCTCTAATTTGTTCTTTCTTATCTTCCATTTGTGATTGTGCAAACGAATGAATCGAAAGTAGAAATAGTAGAATGAGTAATAATTTATTTGCTTTCATTTTGTATTAATTTAATAGGTATTGTTCTAAATTTTTGTTTTGCGAAAGTTCATTTTCGATAGTTATATCTTCTATATCCAAGTCAACGCTCATTTTTTGAATGTCTTGTTCGTCAAGAAGGTTCACTAGATCTGTATCAGAAACGGTAGACTGATAGGTAATGTAATTTTCTAAAGTGGCTTCATCAATTTCTGATGAATGACTAAAATAATTATTATAAATAGGAAGAGACAAAGCCAGTACCATAATAGCGGCTGCTGCATACATCCAAGTTTTTTTCTTAGCAAAAATAGAAATTACTTTTGGTTCACTTTTAGGCAATTGTTGCATCATTTTTGCCGAAAAATCCTCAAAATAATTCTCAGGAACTATAAATCCTGTTTCTATTTTAGGCTCGTTATCTAGTTTAAATGTTTTCATAATACTTATTAGACTTACTTAAAGTCAAAAGGTTTAATTTTTTGTTACAAAGGCTTCTATTTTTTTCACAGCGAGATGATACGAAGCTTTTAAAGCGCCAACAGATGTTCCCAATATTTCTGAGATTTCTTCGTATTTCAATTCTTCAAAATATTTCATTTTAAAGATTAATTGTTGTTTTTCGGGCAGCAATACGATTGCTTTTTGCAATTTTATTTGAATTTCATTTCCATCAAAATAGACGTCAGCTTTCAAACTGTCTATAGCTTTGTTTTGCAAAGTTTCAGACGAAACTCCATTTTTTTTGGCTTTTTGGTTTAAAAAAGTCAACGATTCGTTAGTAGCAATTCTATAAATCCAAGAAAACAGTTTGCTTTCTCCTTTAAATTTAATCAAATTTTGAAACACTTTTACGAAGGTATTTTGCAAAACATCATGTGCATCATCGTGGTTCAAAACGATATTTCGAATATGATTATACAATGGTTTTTGATATTCCTTCAAGAGTCTTTCAAACGCCTGATTTTGCGTTTTCGGGTTTAATAATTCCTGAATAAATTCCTTTTCCTCTTGCAAAGCTGTAATTTATAGATTTAGATTGGAATTTTTCCAATAGGTTTAATCACAATCGAAAAAAAATTAAAATTCAGATGGAATTTCTTTTTCTTCAACAGCTTTTGAAGTCACTTCTTCGGTTGTGACAGGATTTACTACAGGTCTAGTATAAACGACTTTTGGTCTTGTTGGAAAATAAATTTCGGTCTTCCATTTTGATGGATTATTGATTTCGTTTTTACCAATCGAATATACTTCAAGGTGTGAAAATGTTGGATCTGTTTTTAGATTATTTTTTTTGAAATACTCTAATGTTTTATCTAATGCTTTACTTGTGTGCGAGTAATCACCTCTAAGAGTTGTTTTTACAGCCTCGAATGATTTAAGCGTATCCGACGAAATTTCACTTCCTTCGGTTATAAAAATGGATTCTTTGATAGGAATACAAATCGATATTTTGGTTCGTTTGTTTGTAGTGTCGTATGTGTGATAAATAACAAAAGGTTTTCCGCTTACTGTGATATTATTGTTGTTGCAAAAAGTGGTAATTTTAGAAAACACGATTTCAGAATTTTTACTAACATTTGAAAATTCACTTGTAAATGTTTGAGCAAGATAAAAAGCTTCTAGTTTTTTCACGACTCCATTTACGTTTACATTGTAAGTGTTTATTTCGTAGTCTAATCTTTTATCTAAATTGGCTAAACTTTTTTCGAAAATGTTTCCAAATATTCTTTTGGCACCGCCATCAAAAATAGTTTTTATCTTAAAAAGAAAACTCATTCTGCCTTTTGCTTTCCAAGTTACTTTTGTTTTTCCCAAAGTATCTTTGAAAATCATAGCAACATCGGCCGAATTGCCATTAAAACTCATCGTTTGAAAAATGCTGTCGTTTTCTTTTGTATTTATCGTTTTCAATTCACCGCTTCCTTCTTTTCCATCCCAATTGCAAAAACTGCCAATCCCAATGGTTTTGTTTGAATAGGTGATGTTCATAAGCGAATCTTCAACGGCCAATGAATTCCAATCTTTCCAATTTTTCAAATCGTTGGCAAAACTAAAAACTGAGGATCTTTGCGAATTGATAATCTTACTCCTTTCCACCTTAAACTCTCCTTTTTGAGTGGCTATAAAAATGGATAGTGCTACTAAACTAAGTAAAAGTAAAAAAAAGAGGTACTTTATAATTCTCATAATCGAAGTGTTATTTTCAGTTGTAAAGTTAGAAATTTTATTAATACGTTTAACTAATCAAAAAAGTATAAAATTTTTCTCATTGGATTATGGAACAAAAAAAGTTTTTCCTCATATATTCATCCAAAACACGAGCAAACACTAATGAAATTTGAATATGGTGTCCATTTTATGCTTCTTAAATTTTATTTCTGAACTATTTTATTTGTTACAAATTATTTAAATAAACGTACATTTGTTAAATATTTTTTTAAAACAACTAAATTATCAATGATGAAATTACTTAAAATTGCTGGTATTTTTATGACACTTGGAGTTTCTATTGTTTGTAATGCGCAGACAACTAAAACCAAGGATATAAAAACTGCACCAGAAGCTCCTTTTGAATATGTTGTCGAGCAATTTGCCGATATTAAAGTGTTGCGTTACCAAATTCCAGGTTGGGAAAATCTAACGTTGAAAGAACAAAAATTAGTTTATTATCTAACCCAAGCGGGGTATTCGGGGCGTGATATTATTTATGATCAACATTATAAATACAATCTGAAAATCAGGAAAGCGCTCGAAAATATTTATGTAAATTACAAAGGAGATAAAAAGTCGAATGACTGGAAGAATTTCGAAATTTATATCAAAAGAGTATGGTTTGCCAACGGAATTCACCATCATTATTCAAATGATAAAATCAAACCTGCATTTTCTGCTGCTTATTTTAATGGTTTGATGAAAGCCACAAAAACAAGCTTATCGCCAGCAATTGTTGCTCTTTTGTTCAATGATGCCGATGCCAAAAAAGTAAATCTCGATGAGTCCAAAGGATTATTGGAAGGTTCGGCTATCAATTTTTATGATAAAGGAATTTCTGCAAAAGAAGTCGAAGCTTTTTATGCCAAGAAAACAACTCCTGATGCCAAAAGACCGTATTCATTTGGTTTGAATTCAAAATTGGTTCGCAATTCGAAAGGGCAATTGGAAGAAAAAGTCTGGAAAAGTAACGGAATGTATGGAGCAGCAATTGACAAAATCGTTTATTGGCTCGAAAAAGCTCAAACTGTTGCCGAAAACAAAAAGCAAGGTGATGCCATTGGCCTACTTATTAGTTATTACAAAACAGGAAGCCTGAAAACTTGGGATGATTACAATATCGCTTGGTTGCAAGCTACAGAGGGAAATATTGACTACATCAATAGTTTTATCGAAGTGTATAATGATCCTTTGGGATATCGAGGTTCGTATGAAAGCATGGTTCAAATCAAAGATTTTGACATGTCTAAAAAAATGGAAGTAATTTCTAATAATGCGCAATGGTTTGAAGACAATTCGCCTTTGCTTCCTGCTAATAAAAAGAAAAATGTAGTAGGTGTATCCTATAAAACCGTTATTGTAGCTGGTGAATCTGGCGATTCGTCTCCTGCAACTCCAATTGGTGTTAACCTTCCGAATTCCGATTGGATTCGTGCCGAACACGGTTCCAAATCAGTTTCACTTGGAAATATTATTGATTCTTATAATAATGCAGGTGGAAAAGGAAGATTGCAAGAATTTGCCAACGATGCCGAAGAAATTGCCTTATCCGAAAAATATGCAGAATTAGGAGATAAATTGCATACAGCTTTACACGAAGTAATTGGGCACGCTTCGGGACAAATCAACCCTGGCGTGGGAACACCAAAAGAAACTTTGAAAAGTTATGCTTCGGCGCTCGAAGAAGGTAGAGCCGATTTAGTAGGATTGTATTATGTTTATAATTCAAAAATACAAGAACTAGGATTGGTTGACGATTGGAAAAAACTTGGAATGGAATCTTATGATAGCTACATTCGAAATGGATTGATGACACAACTGATTCGTTTAGAACCGGGAGCAAACATCGAAGAAGCACATATGAGAAACCGTCAGTTTGTGAGCGCTTGGGTTTTCGAAAAAGGGAAAAATGACAATGTTATTGAGAAAATAACTCGCAACGGAAAAACCTATTTCAACATTACGGATTACGATAAATTACACGATTTATTTGGACAGTTGTTGCGCGAAATTCAACGTATCAAATCCGAAGGTGATTATGAAGCAGGAAAAGCCTTGGTTGAAAATTATGGGGTAAAAGTAGATCAAAAATTGCACACCGAAATTTTGGAAAGAAATAAACAATTCACATCGGCTCCTTACAGTGGTTTTGTGAATCCCGTTTTGGTTCCAAAGGTTGATGCTAAAGGTGAAATTATTTCGATTGAAGTAAAACAACCTAAAACTTTTGCCGAACAAATGCTGTATTACTCTAAAACTTATGGGTTCTTGCCTTTAGAAAACTAGAAAAAGCAGTTGATTTATATAGAAAAGGATGTCTTGATGGACATCCTTTTTTTTATTTCTTCGAAATAGGGCTTATTATTTGAACATTTTGAAACGCGATTGCTCCTTTTACAACACCCGAGATGGTATTCCTAAGCGCATCGATAATATGTATTTTCAATTCGCTTTTAGGATAAATTAAACTCACTTCGCGAGCCGGTTTAGGTTCTTTGAATTGTCTTAGTTTTAGTTTGTCTTTTTCGTTCAAATTCAAAGTATGCAAATAGGGCAGAAGTGTGGTTCCTAATCCTTCGTCGGCCAATTTTATTAAGGTTTCAAAACTACCGCTTTCTAATTGAAATGAATTTTTACCATTAATTTCCTTGTTTTTGCATAAATTCAAAATGCCATCCCTAAAACAATGTCCGTCTTGTAACAGTAAAATATCGTCCAAATTTAAATCCGAAATTTCGATTTCGGCTTTCTGAGAAATGCTGTTATTTTCAGGCACATAAGCTACAAAGGGCTCATAATACAACACAATTTCCTTGATTTTTTCGTCTTCCAAAGGCGTTGCTGCAATGGCGGCATCGAGATGTCCATTTTTTAATCTTGTGATAATTTCATTGGTATTCAACTCCTCGATGATGAGTTTTATTTTTGGGTATTTTTTGATGAAATTATTCAGAAACATGGGTAAAAGTGTAGGCATAATCGTTGGAATAATTCCAATACGAAATTCGCCGCCAATGAATCCTTTTTGGAATTCGACAATATCTTTTATTTTGCCCGCTTCGTTGACAATATTTTTGGCTTGTTCTACGATTTTTTGACCAATAGCAGTGAGTTGAATTGGTTTTTTGCTTCTGTCGAAAATCAAAATATTGAGTTCTTCTTCAATTTTTTGAATTTGCATACTCAAAGTAGGTTGGGTAACAAAACATTTTTCGGCAGCAAGAGTGAAATTTTTATGTTCGGCTACAGCCAATACATATTGAAGTTGAGTAATTGTCATTAGATAGTATATTGTGATGCAAATATAAAAACAATCAATTTAACTTATAGTATAAAGGTGATATATTTCGTAAATTTGAGTGAAATAAAAATAATTACATTATGAAATTAAATAGTATTGGATTACCAAGTGCCGAAGCTGATGTTTTAGCGTCCGAATTGAATGTTTTATTAGCCAATTTTCAAATCTATTATCAGAATTTGAGAGGTTTACATTGGAACATTCGTGGGAAACGTTTTTTCGATTTGCATTTAAAATTTGAAGAATTGTATAATGACAGCCAAATAAAAATTGATTTGATTGCCGAGCGTGTCTTGACATTAGATGCTGTTCCGTTGCACACTTTCGAGGATTATATCAAAAATAATAAACTTGAAATTGGAAAAAATATCCATAATGATGAAAAAGCTATTGAGATCATAGTATCCTCATTGTCGAAATTACTTAGGATCGAGAGAGTTATCTTGAAAAAATCAGGAGAAATCGAGGATGAAGGAACGAATTCGATGATGAGCGATTTTATTGCTGAACAAGAGAAAACCATTTGGATGCTGAAAGCTTGGCAACACGAATAAAAATAATCAAAAGACATCAGGTTTTATATTGATTATATTTCCCTATTTTTGGAAAAACAAACAACTAAAGCAATGAGCGAATTCTATAATAAAATTTTAGAAAGAAATAAAAAATGGGTTGAAGAGTCATTGGCACTTGATCCTAATTATTTCCAGGATCTTGCCAAAGGTCAATCCCCACCTTTGCTTTGGATAGGTTGCTCGGATAGTAGAGTTCCTGCAAACGAAATTATCGGCGCAAAGCCAGGCGAAACTTTTGTACATAGAAATATTGCCAATATGGTGATTCATTCGGACATGAATATGTTGAGTGTTTTGGATTATGCTGTTAATGTTTTGAAAGTACGACACGTTTTAGTTTGCGGTCATTATGGCTGTGGAGGTATCAAAGCGGCAATGGAAAATAATTCGGTGGGCATTATTGACAATTGGATACGTCACATTAAGGATGTATATCGTTTTCATCAAGCCGAATTAGATGCTATCGCTGATGAGACGGAACGTTTCAATAGATTTGTCGAATTGAATGTTAAGGAACAAGTCTATGATTTGGCGAAAACTTCCATAGTGCAATCTGCTTGGAAAAAAGGGCAAGAACTCTCTTTACACGGTTGGGTTTACGGATTGAATTCTGGTTATGTAACGGATTTGAATGTGAATTTTAGTTGCGACAAAGACTTAGCCGATGTGTATCAATTGAAGTTTTAGAAGAATAAATAGAACAGTCTGAAATTCTGTTGTATTTAAAATATATTTTAGCCACTGATTTACAGACCAACTTGTGAATTAGTGGCTTTTTTTATGAAGGAATAGACTTCTATGAATCCTCGTTTTCCAGATTTTCATTGAAGGACGAAGGCAAAAGCGTTGGAATGAATTTAATGAAAATGGGGAGCAATAAACTCCCACCAGGCAAAAGAAATATTGCCAAAGACGGAATGGTTTTGAAAATATCCAACAACTGTTTTCTTACCTTTTTCTTTTCTTTTTCACTCAAATCTCTTCGGGTGGAATAGGCTAGCAAAACCATCAATTCCTTGCTTTCCAGAATTTCCTTAATCAATCTGTTTTTGTTTCTGGTAATCAGTTTTACAACGGTTTGAGTTGTCTGATCATAAAAATGTTTAACCGGATTAGAGTAATTAAAATAAGGGATTTCTTTTTTGTAAGTGGTTATAAATTCATTGGTTTTCTGCATACTTTCGGTCACAAAATCATCGGGAACCTCCATTAATTCGGCCAATTTGTATAGAAAATAAGCTTCGTTTTTTTCGATAATTCCATCAGTCCACAATGACATTCCAGCCATATCTACCAGATATTGTTTTTCTAAAATGTATGTAAAATAATCTAATTTTAATTCACTCATTCCGAAATTTTGGGACTGCACATTTACTTTCGAGAATTTACTGTACCGAACGGAGGATTCAAAAAGTTTAATTAGTAAATCGTCGTATTTCGATTTGGTTGATTTCGTTTTCAACGCCAATGAAACGATGCTAATAATGGCTTCTTCTATTTTCTTTAAATATTTTTCTGGAATTTCGCCGTGAATCAAGTATTGGCGAAAAGCCAAAACATCTATAAATAGCAGCGCATTGGTTACAATATGCGAAAAGTTTTTGTTGATGATGTCGATATTGGTTTGCACCCGACTGTCAATGATTTTCTCCAGAGTTACCGACGTAGAATCATCAGGTAATATTTTTTTGAAGAAACTAAATCCTTGAGGATTCATCTGGTTGTAAAAATTAACTGCTTTCGAAATAAATTTCTCAGGATTATTTTCTTTTGCAGTCAATTCATAAATACCATATAAAGTATTGAGCAACGCTACTTTAGAAATTTCGTTTTGAAGCCAACCTTTGGTGTTTATTGGAAATGGGGTGTCAAAAGCTACGATATGACCATAAATGAACCCTGTTTCCCTTACTTTTTTGTAAAACGTATTGGGATGCATCTCAGCAGCTAACTCAGAGGATTCTTGTTTTAAGAAAAATTTGTCAATCCAACCGGATGCTGATGGGTTAATCATTGTTTTGTTTTGAATTGCAAAGCTATGATTTTTTGAGGGTTTTGCAGAAAAATTATTCTCTTGATTTTTTATTTTGACTGCAAAACTTTATAATTTCAGTAATTCTTTTGTTTCGAGTTTCCTCTCTTTTAGCTTGATTCAGCCAATAGAGATAGCTTTTTCTAAACGATGGACTGAAGTTTTGATAGTTATCGAAAGCCATTCTATTTTGTTCAAAGGCTAATTTTAAATCCTCTGGGATAACTAAATCTTCGACAGCATCTAGTGTTGTCCAAGAACCATTTTGCTTCGCCATTTCAATTTTGGCCAATCCACTTTCGTGAATAAGATTTTCTTTCAGGAGTTTATCGATGTAGGTTTTGTTGAGTTTACTCCAAACGCTTTTGTCTTTTCTGGGTGAAAACACTTGTTTTCGGCGCTCTTCATCCATCTTTTTTACGGTGGAATCAATCCAACCGTAGCAAATGGCTACTTGAACGGCTTCTTCCCAACGCATACTTTCGAATTCACTACCTACTTTGTAGAAAATCAGACAAATGCCAGTAGAGGTGGCATGGTTATCGTGCAGCCATTTCCGCCATTCTTTGGCATTTTTAAAATAATGATGTTCTTTTTGGTCCAAATCTTTTGAGGATATTTTGAAATAAAACTACTTAATAATTGCCGAACAAGCGACTCTTGCTCCAGCATTTCCGGCAGGTTGAGACACAAAATCATCGGCACCCTGATGCACGATTAATCCTTTTCCAAGAATGTTTTTTGTGGCATCTTCGCCACCAATAGTCCACTCATCGGTAGTTAAAGTGATGGTTCCGTTTCCTTTTTCGTCGGCTATGAAATTGCCAATATCACCTCTGTGGTATTCGCCAACTCCCCATTGACCGTGTTTTTTGAAGGTTGGATTCCAATGTCCTCCAGCCGAACTTCCGTCAGCAGCCGTGCAATCCGATTTTTCGTGAATGTGAATGGCGTGAATACCCGGTTTCAATCCTGATATTTTGGCAATAAAAGTAACTTTCCCTTTCTTTTCGGTGAATGTGGCTGTTCCGGTAACATTGCTGTTGCTTTTGGATTCGAAAACAAGATTCAAACTCTTGGAATCAGAAGTGTTTTTTGTTTTACATCCAATAATTACTGCTACAACTAGTACGATAGAGAAGATTATTTTTTTCATAATGTTTAGATTTGATTGTTTTTACAATATTAAGCATTATAAAAATATAAAAAATTAAAGTTATCTTAAAATCGAGTTTGTTGTATGGCGAGGATAAATACCTTAGTCAAAGTTTAAAATTCTAGTTAAAGAGAAATTTTTCATTTAGTGTGAGATTCTGAGGAATGATTCGGAGATCATAGATGCATCCTAATGGGTATTTATGAACATTGAAAGAAGCTACAAAGTACTATTCTTAATTCATACACTACTCATACTCTATATGGGGCTTTGACCGGGCTTTGGTATGGACTTGATTTTAGGCATGACCCGTCCTAAAATAACTATACAGATTATTGAATAAATCCTAGTTTAGCTATACAAATATAATTATTATGACCCATCCTAAAATTGATTGCTATTGCCCAAGTATTTTATGATTTTGTAAGAAAAAATTAATATATTTGATGAATACTAAAGTCTGATAGCCGTCCGACCTATCTACCCTTTATTGGAGTGATAGGTCAGATTTTGTCAGACCTATATACTACTTGGCAGACATTTAAAAAATCCGGAATGAAAAGAAAAATATTGCTTTTAATCACAATAATTTTGGTTTTTACAAATTGTAAAAATGAAAATAAAGTAAAAGAAATTCAAACTACAAAAACAGAAAATCAAGCTATTCTGAATTTAGCTAATGAAATAGAAAAATTAAATTCTGAAGTGAAAAAATTTGAAGTTAAATCTCAAATATTTATTATTTCATCAAAAAAACAAACCAAAGTTAAAAGTAAATTAGGAACAACTATTTATGTAAATCCTGAAGAACTTGAAAATATTGACGGTACAAATATTGGAGAAAATATAGAAATTGAATTAAAAGAACTTACAAATCAAAAAGAACTTTTAAAATCAAATGCACAAACTATTTCAAACGGAAAATTACTTGTATCTGGTGGAGCTTATTTCATAAATATGAAATCTAACGGAAAACAGCTCAAGTTAAAAAATAATAAATTTTTAAAA
>DAORUG010000100.1:0-10790 GCA_035433125.1 Flavobacterium sp. | reverse complement strand
TTTTTGTCGTGTAATGCGTCCCACAAAAAGCACAAAAGGAATGTTGGGGTCTATTCCAAGTTCCAAAAGTAAATTGTTGTCAAAGGTTGGTTTGTAGAATTCGGGATCTATTCCGTTGTGGATTACCGTCACTTTTTCAGGATTGACGCCATAGGCTTCGATAACGTCTTCTTTCATTTGTTGGCTTACGGCAATAATTCCATCGGCGGTGTTATAAGCGCTGTTTTCAATCCAACGTGACAGAAAATAACCGTTTCCTAGTTGTTCTACTTTCCAAGGGCGATGCGTTTCTAAGCTGTGAGTGGTTAAAATCAAAGGCGATTGCAACAATTCACGAGTCATAATTCCGGCGAGATGCGTGTACCAAGTGTGGCAATGAATAACATCGGCCTCAGGCGTGGCTTGTGACATTTCGACATTTCGACTCATATTATGAAACATTTTGATGTGCGGATTGGCCTCGTCGATCATTTTAGTGAGCGAAGAATTGATTCCGCGAACGTGTATCGAATCGGTATCCACATTTTGGTCGCCAAAACAGCGTACTTCGACCTGACCTAATTTGGCCAATTCTTGGCTTAAAAAATCGATGTGAACACCAGCACCTCCGTAAATGTTTGGAGGAAATTCATTGGAAAAAAGAGCTATTTTCATTGTGATGGAATTTTATATTGTGAAAGTGAATTAAATTATATTTCAAGTGAAAAAGTAAAATTCACAATAATTTAAACCATTAAGATAGTAAGGAAATTAAGTTTTGAAGTATTCTTAATGAATCTTAATATCTTAATGGTTTGAAAAAAAATGAATGTTCGTAACATTTTCACCGTAACTTCAAATATAATAAATATCACGTATTTATTGCTAATGCAATGAATAAAAGTATTAATAAAGTTTCAAGACTAAAACCCATAAAAAAAACCGAAAATTTCTTTCCGGTTTTCAATTCATTTTATTTTTTCAATCGGTCTTTAAAAACCTTTTCGAATTTTTCAATTTTGGGTTGGATTACCATTTCGCAATAGGGTTGGTTTTTATTATTTTGGTAATAATTCTGATGGTATTTTTCGGCTTCGTAGAACTTAGTTAAAGGTTCCAAAGTAGTTACAATTGGATTGCCATACACTTTTTCAGAATTTAATTTGTCAATTATAGATTGGCCTTCTTTTTTTTGTTCTTCGTTGGCATAAAAAATCACAGAACGGTATTGCGTTCCCACATCGGCACCTTGACGGTTTAAAGTTGTTGGGTCGTGAACGGTAAAGAAAACTTTAAAAATTTCGTCGATATTGGTGATGGTATTGTCATAAGTTATTTGAACTACTTCGGCATGACCCGTTCTTCCGGTGCACACTTCTTCATAAGTAGGATTGGGATTTTTTCCTCCAGCAAAGCCAGAAACTACTGATTGTACTCCTTTTAAATTTTCATAAACCGCCTCTACACACCAGTAGCAACCGCCACCAAGTGTTATGGTTTCTAAATTACTTTTGTTTTTATTTTCTGAAATAACACTGTCTGGAGCAAAATCCAAAGCAATGGAATTCATACAATATCTTTTGCCTGTAGGTGCTGGTCCATCGTCAAAAAGATGACCTAAATGTCCGTCACATCGGACACAAAGCGCTTCAATTCTTTTCATTCCATACGAATTGTCTTCTTTGTACACCACGCTATTTTTGTTTTCTTGTTCAAAAAAACTGGGCCATCCACAACTGCTGGCAAATTTCTGGTCGGAGCGAAATAATTTATTGCCACAAGCCGCACAATAGTAAGTGCCTTTTGCCTCAGAATCCCAAAGTTTTCCTGTGAAAGCTCTTTCGGTGTCGGCATTTCTGGAGACAGCATATAAATCTGGGGAAAGCACTTTTTTCCATTCGGCATCGGATACGTTAAGTTTGGTGGTGTCGGTATTTGAATAATAGGGATTTCCGGGTTTGTTGATTGTGTTTTCCATTACTGTTGATTTAGAAATTAATTCTGTTGATTTAGTCGATTGTCCGCAGGCATTTAATGTTAATAAAGGTAATATCATCAAATAATTAAGGATGTTTTTCATATGTAGATATTTATTGATTTTTATTGGTCATATGTAATTGCTTCGCCTGTTCGCAAAAGCTCGGGTCGCATATATCTTCATCGGTGTTTGCATAACATTTTCGTTATGCTCATTTCATAGCAATCTTGATTTGATTATGGTGTAAATTTACAACAGATATACGTATGTAATTGTCGTGTAGATTGCAAATGAGTTTCATTTAAGGAAAGTTTAACGATTGTTGATAATCCAAAAATCAGAGTTCCCATTTCTTTTTTCGTATTTTTGGCAAGCTAAAAAAGAATATGGAAGAAGAGAATGTAATATTGGTAAACCATAAAGATGAGCAAATAGGACTAATGCCTAAGATGGAAGCTCATGAAAAAGCAGTTTTGCATCGGGCATTTTCTGTTTTTGTATTGAATGATAAAAACGAGATAATGCTTCAACAACGTGCCGGTCAAAAGTACCATTCGCCTTTGTTGTGGACCAATACGTGTTGCAGTCATCAGCGCGATGGAGAAACTAATATTCAAGCCGGAACCAGAAGATTGTTCGAAGAAATGGGTTTCGAAACTGGGTTGAAAGAACTGTTTCATTTTATATACAAAGCACCATTCGACAACGGATTGACAGAACACGAACTCGATCACGTAATGATTGGTTATTATAATGAAGAGCCAAAAATAAATCCGGACGAAGTAGAAAGTTGGAAATGGATGAGCATCGAAGATGTAGCCAAAGACATTCAGTTGCAACCCGAAATTTACACCGTTTGGTTCAAAATTATATTTGATGAATTTTATCATTTTTTAGAAGAACATAAGATTTGAGAAAGCAGATTTCAGGTTGCAGATAGCAGATTTCGTAACTATAAACTTTTAAACACTTAAACTTTTAAACTCAAATGAAAGTAACAGTATCTAGGAAAGCCCATTTTAACGCAGCGCATCGATTGTATCGAAAAGATTGGACCTTCGAACAAAACGATGCTGTTTTTGGCAAATGCAATAATCCCAATTTTCACGGACACAATTACGAATTGATTGTAAGTGTTACGGGCGAGATTAATCCAGAAACGGGTTATGTAATTGACATTAAGGATTTGAGTGATTTGATTTTGGATGAAGTCGAAAAACCTTTTGACCATAAAAATTTAAATTTGGATGTTCCCGAATTTGAAAATCTAAATCCCACAGCCGAAAATATTGTGGTGGTCATTTGGAATAAAATCCGGAAAAAGATAAAACCAGAATTGGATTTAGAAGTGGTTTTGTATGAAACTCCACGAAATTTTGTAACCTATAAAGGAGAATAATGGCATTACAAGTAGGGGATAAAATTCCCAATTTCACTGCAAAAGACAAAGACGGTAATGTTTTTGACAGTGCTTCTATCGTTGGAAAAAAACCAGTAGTCTTTTATTTTTATCCCAAAGACAATACACCGGGTTGTACTGCACAGGCTTGTAGTTTTCGAGATCAATACGAAGATTTCAAAGATTTAGGAGCCGAAGTTATTGGAATTAGCAGTGATAGCATTGCTTCGCACGAAAAATTCATTCAAAGATATAAACTGCCTTTTATTTTAATTTCGGATTCGGATAAAAAAATCAGAAATCTTTTTGGCGTAAAGCCTGATTTATTTGGTTTGCTGCCCGGAAGAGTCACTTATGTAGCGGATAAAAACGGGATTATTCAATTGGTTTTTGATAGCTTATCTGCTATGAACCATATTCCAAGAGCCTTGAATTCAATTAAAAAAATGGTATCATAAAAAACTATAATAGTATCATAAATGAATGCAAAAAATATTTTATTTTGCAGTTGATATCAATTAGATAAAAAAATATACAAATGAAATTATATCCCCTACAATTTGAACCCATTCTGAAAGAAAGAATTTGGGGCGGAGAAAAACTAAAAACGATTCTAAACAAACCCATTACTTCAAAAATTACTGGCGAAAGTTGGGAAATATCAACTGTTGAAGGCGATGTGAGTGTGGTTGCTACCGGAATTTTGACTGGAAAATCACTAAATGATTTGATAGATTTAAATCCTAATGAACTTTTAGGAACTGCCGTTTATAAAAAATTTGGAAAACAATTTCCATTGCTTTTCAAATATTTGGATGCTCGCGAAGATTTGTCGATACAAGTGCATCCGAATGATGAATTGGCTAAGAAACGTCATAATTCCTTTGGGAAAACAGAAATGTGGTATGTGTTGCAAGCCGATACAAATTCTAAATTGATTGTAGGTTTCAAAGAAGATTCTAATGCTGCGGAGTATTTAGAAAATCTAAAAAACAAAACCTTGCTTTCTATTCTTGATAATGTTGAAGTGCAAGTTGGAGATGTTTTCTTTTTAGAAACCGGAACCGTTCACGCCATTGGAGCGGGATTGGTGATTGCCGAAATCCAGCAAACTTCGGATATTACGTATCGTTTGTATGATTTTGATAGAGTGGATGCAGCAGGAAATCAAAGAGAATTGCACGTCGATTTGGCTTTGGATGCTATCAATTACAATAAAATAGACACTCATAAAAAATACAATAAAGTACTGAATCAATCGAATTCGATGGTAGATTGTGCTTATTTTACCACTAATTTTTTACCATTGGATGGAAAAGTTGCAGTAAACAAATCTGGAAATTCATTTACAGTCTATATGTGTGTCGACGGTGGTTTTGAAATAGAATATGAAGGTGTCAAATTCAAATATATAAAAGGAGATACTGTTTTGATTCCAGCTGAGTTAAAGACTTTTGACCTTAGCGGAAAAGGGTCACTTTTAGAAATTTATATTTCATAAATTTATATTTCGATTTTTTAGCAGTCATTTATGGTATGCTTCGCCAGTTCGCTGTCGCTCGGGTCGCTTTCTTACTAATTGGTGTTTATCTCACAAGGTATTATTTTCATCGGAGTTCGATGATTTTTCAATTGTTTGCAACAAACTTGTTGTTATTGACGATTTCATAGTCGGTAATACAAAGATTATGTGTATTTTTGCATTCGCAAATTAAAATTAAAAATAAAATGGCAAACGTTAAGAATTTAAAAAAGGACATCAACTACGTTTTAGGAGATATTATTGAAGCAGTTTACTTGTTTGAAATTTCTACAACAGGAAAACCAACAACAGAAACTAACGCTTTAATCGATGAAGCAATCGCCGCTTTTGATGCTTTAATCACAAAAGTAAATGCAAAGAATGTTGAAAACAAAAAAGCCCATTTCAAACAAATCAATGTTGAATTGGAACAAACTGCAAATCAATTGATTGCTAAAATCAACGAATTACAATAAAAAAAGTCAATAAAAAGGTCTGATTTTTTTTGGAAAATTAAAAATCAGACTTATATTTGCACCCGTAATGAGTCGCCAGCGTAGCTCAGTTGGCTAGAGCAGCTGATTTGTAATCAGCAGGTCGTGGGTTCGAGTCCCTCCGCCGGCTCAACAGAAACCGTAAGTTTATCGCTTACGGTTTTTTTATTTTGAAAAACAATGTTTTGAAAACGTTGATAATAAATGCAAATAATATATATTTATCAACACTACCACGTTTTCGCTGTTATAATAAATATTACTTTTGTTGAACTGATTCATATTTTTCTAATTTTAGCATTCAATAAATATAATGTATAGTAATTAATGTGTATTATTCAAAAAATTTACATTTAAAACACTAATTTTTAGAGTAAAATTATTGAAACTTATTAATTTGAAAATTAATGTCTATCTAACATCAAAACAATATCAAATGAAATTATTTTTTAAAAAATTACTACTTTCAGTAGTATTCTTTTGTGGTTCGTTATCATCAAACGTCAATGCGCAATCATCGGCAAATATTAATGATATTATGATGCAAGCTTTTGGTTGGGATGTCCATAACCAAGCATCAGTAGTTGCAGAAGGTGGTTTGTATAACTATCTCAATAATCGTGCAGGAGGTTATGCTAAGGCGGGCTTCAATGTACTTTGGCTTCCGCCACCGAGCAAGTCGCTTGGAGGAACTGGATATATTCCAACTGAATTATTCAATTTTAGTGTGACATCTTTTGGTACCGAAGCGCAACTTAAAACCTTGTTGACAACTTTAAACACGAGCTCTCCAAAAATTCATCCTATGGCTGATATTGTGGTAAACCATAGGGGAGGTTCAACAAATTGGACAGACTTTACTAATCCGACTTGGGATTGCAAATCAATAACAAGTACTGACGAGGCAAATTTTGTTACAATTACTGGTGTTAAACCTTGTGGCACAGCAGATACTGGAGACGATTTTAATGGAGCTAGAGATTTAGATCATAATGATCTACAGGTTAAGAATGGAGTAAAAGAATATCTGACAAGACTGAAAAATCTAGGTTTTGATAGTTGGAGATGGGATGTAGCTAAGGGATTCTCGGCAAGTTTTTTTGGAGATTATATTACTGCTTCTGGACCATATTCAACTGTTGGAGAGTATTGGGATGGAAATGTAAACACATTAAAATCTTGGATTAATGGGACAGGTGGAAAATCAGCTGCTTTCGATTTTGCAATGTATTATAGTGCATTACAGCCAGCATTTAATAACGGAAATTTTAGTGCTCTTTCTGGTAATCCAGGTTTAGCGGGTCAGTTTGGATATGCAGATAAAGCTGTAACTTTTGTCGATAACCACGACACTTTTGTTTTGTCAGGTAGTTTTGTTACAACTACTAATATAATGAAAGCGTATGCTTATATTCTTACTCATCCGGGAATTCCTTGCGTTTTCTTCCCACATTATTACGGTGGAACATATACAAAGGACGGTCGTAGTGTCACATACACTTCAAATGAAATAGATATTAATAAATTAATAGCCATTAGAAAAGCTAATACTATTAATGCCTATAGCTCAGTTTTGATTTCAAATTCAAGCACTTTTTATTCTGCTATTATTGACAATAAAGTGGCGGTTAAAATTGGTCCAGGATCATGGAATCCTGGGGATGGTTGGATATTAAACACTTCTGGAACAGATTATGCTGTTTGGTCTAAATCAGCTATTAATTTTGCTCCAACCGTTTCCATTTCACCCATTGGAGGTTCTTTTATTTCAGGCTCTCCTAAATTAGTAACGATTACCGCTAGCGATGATAAACCGGGTTCTACAATCTATTATACAACGGATGGTTCAACTCCAACTTCAACATCTACGGTTTATTCAACTCCTGTAAGTCTTTCTAGTACAACAACTTTAAAAGCTATTGCCATAGATTCTGAAGGTTTGTCATCAGCTGTGGCCTCTCAAATCTATACTTTTTTAAACGACGGGAATATCACTGTAAAATTTAAACCACCTACAACTTGGCTAGTTCCAATTAAAATTTATCATTGGAACGCGCTACCTTTAGCTAATTTACCTAACACAACATGGCCGGGAAATACTATGACAGGTCCTGATTCTAGTGGATATTATTCCTATACTTTTAATAATATTGCTAGTATAAATATAATTTTTACAAGAGGAACAGGTTCTCCACAAACGGCGGATATTGTTGGAGTGACGCAAAACACATGCTATAATATGTCAAGTGGAACATTAGTGGTTGAAGAATGTTCGAATTTAGGATTGGATCAAATTGACTCTACCTCAAATCAATTAAAACTTTACCCTAATCCAGTTTCTAGTATGTTCAAAATAAACGAAGAAGTTACAGAGTTATATATTTATGACCTATCAGGTAAAATAGTAAAACAATTTGAGGGTTCATTTAATAAGGATACAAATTTTGATATTAGAAATTTAGAAAAAGGAATGTATCTTGTAAAAGCAATATCGGTTGACAGATTAGAATCGACATTGAAATTTATTAAAGAATAATACCTTTCGATAACAAAATCAATTCTTGTTAAGGAATAAAAATAAAAAACCCATCTTGCTTTTTAGATCAAGATGGGTTTGATTGTTTTAAAACCTAAATTACTTCGATTCCTGTTTCTTAATTTTTATAACATATTCAGTCAGTTTTTTTCCATAAAGCGATTGTGCTACTTTTGGTGACATGGATTTTTGAATGGTGTCTAAATACTTAATGTTGATATCGTAAATATCCGACAAAGCGATGTAAGGCGAAATGTCGTAATCTCTATTATTGATTGCAAAATTAGTTGCAAAAAGGTATTTGCGCTTTGTATTATTTTCTTGTTTAAGGTTCAAACTATCGATTTCTTTTGTTTTGCCACTTTTAAGGGCTTTGAATTTTAGTTCAATCATATCAAGATTTTGATCTCTAAATCGAGAATTTATTTTTTGGTACTCTTCGTATTTTTCTTGATTTTTCGAACCAGTTATTTTTGCACTTGAAATATAAGAATCTATATTGGTTTCGATATTCATTATACCTGGTTCTGCAAAAAATAAAATGTTGTTGTCCATAGAGTTTGTTACACCTCGGTCCAAAAATAAATACAACATCTCGGCAGATTTTAAATCAATATCAGTTTCAAAATTAGAATCTCCATCTATAGTAATCGTGTCAATAGCAACTAAACTGGTATCGACCACTCTTTGAATGTATAAAGTGCCTTTTTTTAATCCTTTAATATTTCCGGTTAAGTGAAGATTTGTTTTAGATACTTCTTTGCTACATGAGGCTAAAAATAAAAGTGTAAAGAATAGAACGATAGATTTTTTCATTTTGGATTTTTTGTTTTTTGCAAAATAAAGCAAATTGCGGGAATTATTAGCTACTGTTTTACGGAATTTCATAAAAAAAACCAATCTATTTCTAAATTGGTTTTTTTTAAATGGAATAGATTTTTATCCTTTTAACCAAGCTTCTTTCAATGCTGATTTCGTGGTATCTTTTGCTTCAAAACTTTCTTTTTCTTCGTAAGGAAGTTTTACATTTCCTTTGATGACTTGTTCTTTACCATCTCTTTTTATTTTAACGGAAATGGAGTCATTTTCTTTCCACTTTTCGCTGTCCGAAATCATATCATAAATATTGTCTAAAGAATAATTTTTGTCATTGATAGAAACCAAAATATCACCTCCTTTTAGTCCAAGGTTGGTGTAGAAATCATTCAATTCAATGTTTGGAATAACAATAATTTCTTTGGTCGACTGATTTACAGTAATATATGGAACTTGGCCTTTCAAGAAAACATTTGTTGGTGCTTTTTTAGTAGTTTTTGTCACACCTACTTTTGCTAAATAAGTTTCGTAAGGAATTGGGGTTGGCCCTGAAATATATGTTTTTAAGAATTCACCCACTTCAGGATAAGTCAATTGAGTGATTTTTGCGAAAAGTTCTTCATCATTAAACGCTTTTGAAACGCCATATTCATTCGATAATTGATGCATTAAGTCTAGAATTCCTTTTTTGCCATTGCTATTTTCTCTAATAATAATGTCCAAACACATTCCTATCAAAGCTCCTTTTTCATACACATTCAAATATTGAGTTTTGTAAGGTTCCACAAAAACATTTTTGCTCATAGTTGTAAACGGCATTGTATCATTCAGTTTACTGGCGTTTTGAATTTTTTCAGCCATTCGCGTGTAAAACTCATCTTCATCAATTAATCCTTGGTTTATTTGAAAAAGATTGGCAAAATATTCGGTTACACCTTCATACATCCATAAATGTTCCGACATTTTTGGAGCATTGTAATCAAAGTTTTGAATTTCTTGTGAATGAATGGTCAATGGTGTCAAAATATGAAAAAACTCATGCGAAACTACATCTTTCATCATTTTTGCCAATTCATCTCCTGGCAACATTTCGGGAAAAACAACAGTGGTTGCTGTTGGGTGTTCCAATGCGCCAAATCCCTGAGCATCATTATTCAATGTAGATAGATACAACAAAACACTGTATTTTTTTGTTGAATTTACGGGTCCCAAGAAATGTTTTTGAGCCGTCATCATTGTTTTCATTTCAGGAGTAATGCTTTCGGCAGTGATTTTTCCTGTTGGAGAATAAACTGCAATTTGAATTTCCATATCATCCACTTTGAAAGAAGTGTAATCTGGTTTTGAATACATAATTGGATTTTCGACCAATTCGGCATATCGTGAAGTCACAAACAAATCGTTTGTAGTTGCAGCATCCAGATCAGTCATAGAAGTTGCACCCCAAAAATCTGCTGGATGGGAAACCGTCAGTTTATAAGGAACTGCCATATAATTTGAAAAATAGCTCACAAAACAATGTGTGTTGAGCATTACGTTTTTGCCAGCTTCAATATTTGAACCACTTGGCGAAA
The DNA here is from genome assembly GCA_035433125.1 of Flavobacterium sp. Classification (GTDB taxonomy): domain Bacteria; phylum Bacteroidota; class Bacteroidia; order Flavobacteriales; family Flavobacteriaceae; genus Flavobacterium. Next base: position 492 of record DAORUG010000100.1, on the reverse strand, counting down.
AAATTTCATCACTTCCAAAACCTTTTCCTGTTTCGGTGTCATAGGTGTCGGATACTAAATAAGTGATTTTATCCAACATTTTTGCATTAGAAATAGACCAAGAATTTACATCTAATTTATTTACATTCAATGCGTTTCCTTTTTTGTCGTAAGCTTTTACATCTTCGATATATCTTCCGTAATTATCTTCTGAATAGGTTCCTGGAACTGTTTTTGGAACGTAATAAATCACTTCGTCTGTTTTAATTTTTGGTGATATAACAGTTACTAATACCTTGTCATCCTTAATTTCATTTAGATTGATGTTCACCTGAATTTCTTCTTTTGCAGCAGCAGATGTAGAGGAACTAGCTGTTTTACAACTCCATAGAACAGTTGCAAATGCGAATACAAATAGTATTTTTTTCATTTTGTTTTTATTTTTGATATATGACTTTGAAAAGGGGGAAATGTTACAGCATTTTACTGTTTTAAGAGAGAATTTTGATATTA
>DAORUG010000099.1:0-10792 GCA_035433125.1 Flavobacterium sp. | reverse complement strand
CAAAAAAGCATAAAACTTCTTCTTGCATAGGTTCTACTGCGCTCCAAAACTTATCAATAAATAACAAATACTGTTCATTTGCATTTCTGCCCTGATTCATTGCGTTAAATATTTCTCTAGGGTGTAAATGGTAACGACACCAACTTAAACAATTTCCAATTAGTTTAGGATACATTGTTAAATCTCTGAATTTATTGTAATAACTTTTATAATGTGTATAGCAAACCATATCAGTCAAAACCGTAAAAAATAAAGCAACAGCAAAATACTCTTTTCCTTCTTTGTCTAAAAAGTCCAAGTGATTTTTTGATGGAGTTAATCTTTCGTACTGTATAGAAAAAAATTGCTTGTTATCTTTGTCTTCGTGAAACCTACTTTCATCAGGAATTGTCGAAAAGAATTTGTTAATATCTTCTCGAAAATTCGAATTATAATATGTTTTGAAGTCCGTCATTTTAATTGGTATCGCCTTTTAAACCGGTCATTAATTATAAAATTTAAATAATTAATTGCAATCTCTACTTTTTACATCACCGCATCTGATACTCTAGGTTTATAATCCTTGGCAATATCAGCAATCAATTTGATATGTCCTGGTGTTGTTCCGCAACAACCGCCTATGATGTTTATTAAATTATCATCCAAATAACTGCGTATTTGCGCTTGCATTTGCTCTGGTGTTTCGTCGTATTCTCCAAAAGCGTTTGGCAATCCCGCATTCGGATGAGCCGAAACGTTGAATGAAGTGTTTTGTGACAAAGTTTGCAAATAGGGTTTCAATAAATCCGCACCCAAAGCGCAATTGAAACCTACGCTCAATAACGGAATATGTGAAACCGAAACCAAGAAAGCTTCCACCGTTTGCCCTGAAAGTGTTCTTCCGGAAGCATCCGTAATCGTTCCTGAAACCATAATTGGAATATCAATATTGCGTTCTTCTTTGACTTGTTCGATGGCGAAAAGTGCTGCTTTGGCATTTAGCGTGTCGAAAATAGTTTCTACCAAAAGTAAATCTACGCCACCATCGATCAATGCTTCGACTTGTTGCTTGTAAGCAATTCGTAAATCATCGAAAGTCACGGCTCTGTAACCTGGGTCGTTCACGTCTGGAGACATACTCGCAGTTCGGTTTGTTGGCCCAATGGAACCGGCAACAAAACGAGGTTTGTCTGGATTTTTGGCTGTGAATTCGTCGGCTACTTCTCGGGCAATTTTTGCCGATTGAAAGTTTAATTCATAAACGTATTCCTCTAAATGATAATCTGCCATACCAATAGTTGTTCCTGAGAAAGTATTGGTTTCCACAATATCGGCTCCGGCTTCGAAATACAAAGCGTGAACTTCTTTAATCGCTTTTGGTTGGGTGATGGACAACAAATCGTTGTTCCCTTTGAGCGAATGTGGAAAATCTTTGAAACGTTCTCCTCGGAAATCTTCTTCGGAAAAATTATAGCGTTGCAACATTGTTCCCATTGCTCCGTCGAGTACGAGAATTCGTTTTTTGATTTCTTCTTGAATGTTTGGCATAACTTATTTTTTGCCGCTAAGACGCTAAGGCGCAAAGCATTTATTTTAAAAATTAAATATTCGTTGCATTTTCTGATTAGCCCTGATGGAAGTGAAAATCCTTTTGTTTTTTTTCTTAAAAAAACAAAAGATTGCAACGTACAGCAGGAAGTAGCTCCAAAAAAAACTTGTGTTCAAAAAATTATAAATGTTATCGTGGAAAGGGAGAAATTTTCTCTTGGTTATCTTTTCCCGATAATTGGGATAGAATGTAGCACCTTTTTCTCTGAAAATGAATAGGTTGCTAAGCTTTCGTTGGGTCTATTCCCTCTGGCTTTCGTGATAACTATTAATAATTTTATAGGCGCAACAAAGGTAATACTAAAAATTAAAATATAAAATAATATCTAATTTGCTTTGAGTCTTTGCTTTGAGTAGCCTCAAGGTGTGTTGTACTGCGGAAATAGATTGATACTCTTTTCAAAAGAATGAAAATTCAGTCTAAACTGAGAGATGAATCTCGCTTTTGAGGCTTATGATTCTGGTGCGAGTGCAATTTCTAATCCTTCTAAAGCATTGGTTATGTAAATTTGACATCCCAATCGGCTGTTGACTTTTACATTAAAGGCTTCTGAAAGCATCGCTTCTTCATCATCATTCCTTTCTGGTAAAGGCACTTGGTTTAAAACATAACATTGGCAAGAAGCACACATAGCCATTCCGCCACAAATTCCAATGGTTCCTTCTGGAGCCAATTCATAAGCGCTCACAAGTTCCATGACATTCATATTCATATCGGTTGGCGCTTGTACTTCGTGGGTTATTCCTTCTCTATCGGTAATTTTTATTGTTACGTCTTGTGTCATATTTGTATATATTTATGAATATTGATGCCCAAATTGTGCATCAACATTGTATTAATCTATTGCCTTTACAACGGCTTTAGGTGCTTCTTTACGAGTTCCGTCGAATCCATCGATTCCTGAAACGGTGGTGTATTTCATTAAGTATTTCTTTCCGGGATTGATAATTTGATATGCCGCCTGACACATTAAAGTGGCTTCGTGAAATCCGCAAAGAATCAATTTCAATTTTCCGGGATAAGTATTGACATCGCCTATCGCAAAAAATTCCCGGGATATTGGTTTGATAATCTAGGGCATTGTTTACTTTGATGGCGTTTTTCTCGATTTCTAATCCCCAATTTGCGATTGGTCCCAATTTTGGTGTTAATCCAAAAAGTGGAATAAAATAATCGGTTGGAATGTTTCTGTGTGCTCCGTTGATTTCTACATCGATAGATTCTAAATGTTCTGCTCCATTCAAACCAACTACTTCTCCGGGAGTAATCATTTTGATTTTCCCCAAGTTTTTTAGTTCTTGAACTTTTTCAACAGAATCTAAAGCACCACGAAATTCGTTTCTGCGATGAATTAAAGTCACTTCAGAAGCCACGTTCGACAAGAAAACGCTCCAATCTAAAGCTGAATCTCCTCCGCCGGCGATAACTACTCTTTTATTTCTAAATTTTTCCGGGTTTTTGATAAAGTATTTAACACCCTTATTTTCGTAAAATTCGATGTCTTCGATAATTGGTTTTCGAGGTTCAAAACTACCTAATCCACCAGCAATTGCCACTACTAGTGCGTGGAATTTTTTTCCTTTATCAGAGGTTACAATAAAGGTGCCATCTTCTTGTTTTTCGATAGTTTCTGCTCGTTCCCCAAGTGTAAATCCAGGTTCAAATTGCTTGATTTGTTCCATTAAATTATTAACCAAATCTCCTGCCAATACTTCTGGAAAGCCAGGAATATCATAAATAGGCTTTTTGGGATACAATTCAGATAATTGCCCTCCCGGTTGCGGTAAACTGTCTAAAATATGGCATTTCAATTTTAATAATCCTGCTTCAAAAACGGCGAATAATCCCGTTGGTCCGGCTCCTATTATAAGTATATCTGTTTTAATCATTTTGTTTAATTTTTTTCTCAATCCACTCTTTTCTGAAGAAGGGAAGCAGATATTGAGTTGCGTTATTTGTTTTTGGAATATATGTGTTCAATATAATTTTCAACGGATTATATTTAATCCATTGCTACAGAACCTATCATTTCTATGGAATTTATTGTTTGTTTTTTAAGGCTTCTGTAATTTCGTTCATTTTCTGAACTTTTTCTTCGAAATTTCCTTTCAGGGTTTTGCGGTATTCGTTCAAGTTTTCGACCATTGAATTGATGTCGTCGGGTATAATTTCTTCGAAGAATTCGCGTAATCTTTTAGCTGTTGTTGGTGATTTTCCGTTGGTGGAAATGGCAATTTTTACATTTCCTTTGGTCACGATTCCACCCAAATAATAATCACATAATGGTGGCGTATCAGCTATGTTGCAAATCAGATATCTTTTTCGGCATAAATCATAAACTCGCTTGTTGACTTTCAAATCATCAGTACAAGCAATAACCATATTGCGTTTTCGAAGCATCCACCGATTGAATTTTTTATAAGTCAGTTTTACCGAAGGATGGTTTTGAGCCAATGCTTCTAATTCAGGTAAAAACTTTGGTGCCACTACCTCAACATTGGCGTTGGGACTGGATTTTAACATAAACGAAAGTTTTTCCAAACCAACATTTCCTCCACCAACAATGAGTACATTGAGTTGGTGTAGTTTTAGAAAAATTGGGTATAGTTCGTTTCTTTCCATTATTCTCTTGCGCAAACCTTATTGGAAATAAATTCCTTGTAAAATCCTTTTAATTTATTGCGTTCTCTCACGACTTCGCCAATGACGATTATGGCTGGCGAACTCAAATTGTTATCTTTTACCACTTGTGAAATTGTATCTATGGTTCCAAAACCAGTTTTTTCATTAGGCATTGTTCCGTTTTGAATAATCGCAACGGGAGTTTCTCCTTTGGATTCGTTTTGAAACAAAGTAATAATTTGTTCCAATTTACTCATTCCCATCAAAATTACGACAGTTGCTGTTGACTTGGCTGCCAAAGTCACATCTTTTGATAAATTTCTATCCGAAGTGGTGCCTGTAATCACCCAAAAACTTTCGGAAACGCCTCTTTTGGTCAAAGAAATTCCCTGATTTGCTGGAACAGCAATCGATGAGGAAATTCCGGGAACAACAAATGTTGGAATTCCAAAACTTTCAATGTATTCAATTTCTTCGCTTCCACGACCAAAAATAAAGGGATCGCCACCTTTTAGTCGCACCACATTTCCATAAGTCAGTGCATTATCCACAATCATTTGATTGATTTGGTCTTGCGAATATTCGTGACAGCCTTTCCTTTTTCCAACAAATATTTTGATGGATTTTTTTGGGGCATACGCCAATATTTCCTCGTTTGCCAAAGCATCATACAAAACCACATTAGCTTCAGCAAGAGCTTTTACGCCTTTGATAGTCAGCAAATCTGGATCACCGGGACCAGCACCTACTAAAGTTACTTTGGGTTTAGCCCCACCCCAACCCTCCCCGAAGGGGAGGGAGCGAGCGCCGTTAGGTGGTAAATATTGGTTCATTTTATTTTCTTTATGAATTTAATAATGAATTATTTCTATAGCTTTCAATATTTTTGAAAAAGGCAATTCCTTCTTGAATGTATTTTTTGGCAAATTCCTCAGAAGGTTCGTTTTGGTTAATTTGATACACCAAATCTTTGAAAGACGAATTCAACGCAATTTTATTGGTTTCCACAAAAACAGTATCGAACAAATCGATGATTCCTGCGTGTGCATTTGTTTTTTGGTTTTCAGAAAGCAACAACGCTTTGGCACCATTTACAAATCCTGCATAGGTTAAATAAATGGCATCAGACCATTTTTTTTCTTCTAAAGCTTCGTGTGCAAAAGTCAATTTATCTTTGGCTTCGAAAATTAAAGTAGCCACCAAATCAATTACAACACCAGCACATTCGCCCACACCAATGGCTTTTACATAATTATCGGCATTTCCCCAATCAACAAAATCTTCTTCGGTTAGATTCGTAATATCTGCAAGTGGTGTCAATAAATCGAAGAAATATTTTTCGCCTTTGGCATCATAATAATCCAAAAACGATATTCCGTTGGCATTCGCTTCGAAATCATTCAAAATAGAACGCAAGGCTTCTGGACCACGACGACTCGGAATTTTGATTACTTTATCGGCAAATCTTCCTTGACCATTTCCTAAATTTCCTCCACCCAATAACACTTGAAGTGCCGGAGCAACTAATTTTCCAGAATTAATCGACATTCCTTGAAAACCAATGTGCGCCATATTATGTTGCCCGCAAGCATTCATACAGCCACTGATTTTTATGGTAATGTCGTTGTTATCGTTGTACTGTGGATATTCGGCTGCCAAAACTCTTTCTAGTTCCGTTGCGATTCCTGTGCTGCTCGCAATTCCTAAATTACAAGTATCTGTTCCGGGACAAGCCGTGATATCGGCAGTTGAATTGTATCCTAAAGCTACGAATCCCAATTTTTCTAATTCTTGGTAAAAAAAGACCAAATTGTCCTGTTTTATGTTACGAATAAGAATATCTTGTCTTAATGTAAAACGCAACTCATTCGCACCATAATTTTTAATCAAATCGGCCAATAATCTGGCTTTATCTGTATAAAAATCTCCCACAGGAACTTTGATTCCTATGGCAACATATCCTGCTTGTTTTTGTTGAAATACATTCGATTTTTTCCAAGCTTCGAAAGCCGCAACATCAGCGATTTCAACTTTTGGAGCCACTTTCAACGGTTCTGGAATTGGCCCGTCGAATGCGGTTGTATCAATTTCGAAAGATTTACAAGACAAGGCTTTTTTCTCTTCTTCGACCAATTTCAAAAAGGCTTCTGCACCTAAATCTTTGATTAAGAATTTCATACGTGCTTTCAAACGTTTTGATCTTTCTCCAAAACGGTCAAACACTCTCAAAATTCCTTCGGTAGTTGGGATGATTTGATTTACAGGAACAAATTCCGATAACAATTCGGCGTGGTGTGGCTGAGAACCTAATCCTCCACCCAACATTATTTTGAATCCTCTTTCTCCATTGACAATTTTTGGAATAAATCCTAAATCGTGCAAATAACTCAAAGCAGTATCTTTATCCGATGATGAAAATGATATTTTGAATTTACGTCCCATTTCCTGACAAACTGGATTTCTCAAAAGAAATTGAAACAAAGCGTGAGCATAAGGCGACACATCGAAAGGTTCGTCAGGATCGATTCCTGCATTTTCGCTGGCAGTAATGTTACGAACGGTGTTTCCGCAAGCTTCACGAAGGGTAACATCGTCTTTCTCCAATTCAGCCCAAAGTTCAGGAGTTCGGTCTAAACTCACAAAGTGAATTTGGATATCTTGACGCGTTGTGATGTGCAAACGACCTCTTGAATATTCATCAGAAACTTTTGAAATTCGCAACAATTGCTCGCTCGTCACTTTACCGAAAGGCAATTTGATACGAATCATTTGAACACCTTCCTGACGCTGACCATAAACGCCACGCGCTAAACGAAGACTACGAAAACGTTCGTCATCAATTTTTCCTTCACGGAATAAAGCAATTTTTCTTTCTAAATCGATGATGTCTTTTTGAACAATCGGATTTTCTATTTCGGTTCTAAAACTTTGCATGTTTTCTATTTGTGTTTGTAGTTTATAGTTGGGTTGAACTTCGAACTATTCACTATTTAATAAATCCAACTCCTGCTGTTGTATTGGTCGCGGTATCAATTAATATGAATGCTCCATTTGATTTGTTTTCGCTGTAAGCGTCGAAATACAAAGGCTTGCTCAATTTTATAGTCACTTCACCAATTTCGTTAATTGCTAATTGAGTGGCTTCTTTTGTTCCTGAATAATCTGTAGAAATCGTGTTTTTTACAGCATCTATTTTTGCCAAAACTCTATTCGTATTATGTTGAACGATGTACTTTGTTCCTGCAACCAATTTTTTGCTGTCCATCCAGCAAATTGTCGTATTAATATCTTTTTCGACTCTAGGCAATTCTCCTGATTTTACAATCATATCGCCACGAGTTACATTGATATCATTTTCCAATTCCAAAACAACTGAAGAACCTGCTGTGGCTTCGTCAAATTGTTGGTCGAAAAAATGAATTTTCGAAACTTTCGATTCTGTCAATGAAGGAAGAACGGTTACGGCATCGCCAACTTTGATATTGTTTCCGTATAATTTTCCGGCATAACCTCTAAAATCGTGATATTCCTCTGTTTTTGGACGAATCACCGTTTGAACTGGGAAACGAACTTTTCCTTTTTCAAAAACATCTGTTGGCTCTAAAGCTTCTAGGTGTTGCAAGATAGTTTGTCCTGTGTACCAAGGCATTTTTCCTAATGTTTCTACCACATTATCACCTGTCAAAGCACTTAGCGGAATGTAACTTACTACTTGTTCTTTGAACGTACTTTTTGCATTTAATGCTTGAAAATCGGCTTTGATTTTGTTATACACTTCTTCTGAATAGTCAACCAAATCCATTTTGTTTACCGCAACAATCACTTCTTTCACTCGCAATAAATTATTGATAAAAAAGTGACGATAGGTTTGCTCAATAACGCCTTTTCGAGCATCAATCAAAATAATAGAAACTTGCGAAGTCGAAGCTCCTGTCACCATATTTCGTGTATATTCTACGTGACCTGGTGTATCAGCAATGATATAACTTTTCTTAGCTGTCGAAAAATAAATGTGCGCCACATCAATCGTAATTCCTTGTTCACGCTCGGCAACCAAACCATCGGTAGCCAATGAAAAATCAAGGTAATCGTATCCTTTTTGCTTGCTACTTCTTTCTATTGCTTCTAATTTATCTGTAGTCAATGACTGAGTGTCATATAATAATCTCCCGATTAATGTACTCTTTCCGTCATCTACACTTCCTGCTGTTGCTATTTTTAAAACTTCCATGTTTGAGTTTTATATTTTAAATGTTGAATTATAAATTTTAAATGTTTCTAGAAAATATTCTAAAAATAACCTTGTTGTTTTCTTTTTTCCATTGCGGCTTCCGAACGTTTGTCATCTATTCTGGCACCTCTTTCAGAAATTGTTGATGTTCTGATTTCACCAACTACTTCGGCAATTGTTGCTGCATAAGAATCAACGGCAGCCGTACAACTCATATCTCCAACGGTTCTAAAACGAACGATTCTTTCTTCGACAACCTCATCTTCTTCTTGGTAAACAAATGGAGAATGTGACCAAATCATACCGTCTCTTATGAATACTTTTCTTTTGTGTGAAAAATATATTGATGGAATTTCAATTTGTTCTTGTTCGATATAACTCCAAACGTCTAATTCTGTCCAGTTTGAAATGGGGAAAACACGAACGTTTTGCCCGATTTCTATTTTACCATTCAATAAATCGAATAATTCCGGGCGTTGGTTTTTTTCGTCCCATTGACCAAAATCATCACGAACCGAGAAAATACGTTCTTTAGCTCTTGCTTTTTCTTCGTCACGACGCGCACCACCAATACAAGCATCAAATTTGAATTCTTCAATTGCGTCTAAAAGCGTAGTCGTCTGCAACATATTTCGACTTGAATAACGACCAGTTTCTTCAATAACTTTTCCTTCGTTGATTGAATCCTGAACGTTACGAACAATTAATTCCAACCCTAATTCAGCCACTAATCTATCTCTGAATTCGATGGTCTCAGGAAAATTATGTCCAGTGTCAACGTGCAATAACGGAAAAGGAATCTTTGCTGGAAAGAATGCTTTTTGTGCCAAACGCACTAATGTAATCGAATCTTTTCCGCCAGAGAAAAGCAATACTGGTTTTTCAAATTGAGAAATTACTTCTCTAAATATGTAAATCGCTTCGCTTTCTAAAGCATTTGTTTTTAATATTGAACTCATTATTCTTTATTTATTTTAATTCAAATTTTAAATTATTTTTGGTGCAATCCACACTCTTTATGACTCAATTCCCACCACCATCTTCCGGCTCTTATGTCTTCGCCCTCGGCAATTGCTCTGGTACAAGGCGCACAACCAATGCTTACAAATCCTTTTTTATGAAGTGCGTTTTGTGGCACATTATTATCATCAATATATTTTTGAACCTCTTCTAAAGTCCATTTCAATAACGGATTGAATTTGATAATGTCAAAATGAGCATCATATTCAAACAAGTCTAAATTATTTCTATTCTCCGATTGTTCTGCTCTTAAACCTGTAATCCAAATGGCATTTCCTTTCAAGGCTTTGGTCAATGGAGCTACTTTTCGAATAAAACAACATTCTTTTCTGTTTTCGACTGACTCGTAGAAACTGTTTGGACCTTTGGTTTCCAATAATTTTTCTACCGAAGATGCTTCTGGGAAATAAACTTTGATTTCCTTTTTGTATTTTTTTACTGTTTTATGAAAAACATCATATGTTTCCTGAAACAACCGTCCTGTATCCAATGTAAAAATGGTAATTGGCAAATCGTTTTTGGCGATTAAAGCCGTAATTACTTGGTCTTCCTGTCCGAAAGAGGTTGAAAAAACCACTTTCCCTTGGTATTCATTAGCCAAAAAAGCTAGAGTTTCCTCGATGGAAAAATCTGCCGTTTTTGCTGATAACGTATTTACTGTTGATAAACTCATTTTGTTACTATTTGTATGTTAAATCAATTACCCTATCGGGTTAGTAGATTAGTTGGCAAAAATACTACTTTATTCCAAATAACAAAATAATATTCAAAAAAAATGTTGATTAAAATGCAATGTCTGCAAGAGAGTTGTTTTCTAGAATCATCAGAGTATTGTCGCGAACTTCCATCATTAGTTTTCGAACGGCACACAAAGATTCATCTGTACAATCGTCACATTTTTCATAAAAGTTATGACTGGCGCAAGGCAACAAGGCAATTGGTCCTTCGAGAATGCGATAGACTTTTGCCATATTGATGTCTTTTGGTTCTTTTATCAAATAGTAACCTCCGCCTTTTCCTTTTTTCGCACCCAGAAAACCGGAATGACGCAAAAGCAATAAAATACTTTCCAAAAATTTGATTGAAATGTGTTCTGCTTTTGCAATATCAGCAATAGCAACAGGAGTATTGTCTTCTTGGCGCGCCAAAAAGGTCAAAGCTTTGATTCCGTATTTTGTTTTTTTTGAGAGCATTTTTTAATGTTTTTTTTTAAAAATAGCTATTTTTTCTAATGGTGGTAATTTTTTTATTTTGGATAGTTCATTTTCTTTTATTTTTTTTTCTTTCGGAATATTAGATGATTGGCAAGGACGATCTTTAATTAATGGGGT
>DAORUG010000098.1:0-10888 GCA_035433125.1 Flavobacterium sp. | reverse complement strand
AATGGAGAAATATACATTTTGTCGTTTATAATTTCAATGCTTTTTGTGTCTTTAAACGAATAACTTTCAACTATCGGTTTCGAAAAATCCAAGTCGTTTTCTCTGACATAATCAGTAATTTCGATATTGTTGTTGTTGTTTTCCAGTTTTTCTAAATAATTATCATTGTTTGTATTTCCATATTCTTTTCTGAACCCTAAAGCCACATAATCTGTAAGCTGTCTTCTAATTTTTCCTTCAACAGATCCATCAGTTTTTAAAACAATACTCAAATTTGTTGACTCTTTAGAAAGTATCTTGGGCATCAAATCTACTTCGTTCGATGTTCCGTCTTTGCGAATTAATCGTCCCACCCAGTTTAAATCACGCAATGGTAAAATATTGGGCACTGAAAATTTTTCGGTGGCATCTAACAAAATCAATCCTTCTGGTGTTTCTACTGCGGCAATAACACAATTAAATGCGGTTCTACTTGGAAAAAAAGCAATTCCATTATCGCGAGTACTTACTAAAACAGGATTTGCATTGAATCCAGCAAAACGCAACATTGCTGTAAGCATCAAATTGATTTCGGCTGTATTTCCTACTTTGTCTTTGTAGGCTTTTTTTACTCCATCATTACAAGAATATCCTTTAAAATCATTCCATTTTACATTCGATTTTACATAATTAAAAACAGCTGCAATTCGTTCATTTTGAACACTTATTCCCGACAATAATTTATTTATATCGTCTTCAAAATAGTCGGTTTTATTGAGTTCTGGCCCAAAATCATCATAATTATTTATTGTTTTAACTACAGATTCCCAATCGGTTGAATAGTGTTTTACAGGAGAATTAGGGTAATTTACGACTGATAATTCGTGAGAAATACTCGAAGTATAATTATCGATATTGTTTACAAAAGCCTCGTCCTTCATCGCTGGCAAATTTTCAGCTAAATAAGTGGTTTTGGTTTCTAAAAAATTAAGTTCTTCATTCGTTGTCTTTAGTCTTTCTAAAACGATAGAACCTGGCGCGGGCTTTTCAGTATAAGTATAACTTACTTTTCGGTTGTTTTTTTCTATTGTAGCTTTAGGAAAGACATACCCTTTTTGATTAGGTCGGTAAACAAAATATTCAGGAATATAGGTTTTAAATTCCGAATGGTTGACTGGAATAGAAGTTTGAAATGCCCAATCTCTCATTTCGCTAATACTTGGTGTCTTTAATATGTACGAAAATTCAATTACGGAGCCTTCTTTTATATTCGGCAAAGTGATTTTTTTACGACTCCAATATTTGTTTATTTTTTCTGTAAATTCTCCGTCACTTTTCAGCTTCATTTTTTCAGTTTTTCCATTAACAAGATTGTAAGTAGCTGCATCATCAATCAGTACACTTTCTCTGAATTGGCTATGATCTTGGTAATTAATCGAAACATTTGCCCAATCATAACCCTCTTTTTTGTAAATTTTTATTCTGGTTTTTACTTCGATAAACATTTCAAAACCTTGGTCTTGTGAATATTCAAATCGCACTTCTCCTGTTTTGAATAAAATTGCTGCCGCTGCCGAGGGATCTTTTGGATGTTGTTTTTCTTCTAATTCGGCTACAGAAACTTTTCCTAGTTTAAATTCTTGAGCATTACTATTCGAATAAACAAAGCTGAAAAATAAAATAATTGCCAGTAAGTTGGGTTTCATGGGATTTATTGATTTTTGTTTAAAATTATTTTGGCATTGTCATTTCTAGAAATTTGCTCTAAAAAAAGGCGATACTCATCATATTCGGTGTTTTTGTACAATCCTTTTTTAATAAAAATCGAACGTTTATAGATCAAATTGTTGTTGTCTTTTTTTATGATTTCGGTTTTGTATTCACCGAATTTGGTGTTCAATTCAAAAGTAGCAGGCATTGATTCGATAGTAAATCCTGATGGTAATGCAACCGAAATCTCATCATTGTCATAATATCCTCTTGAGATTTCGAACGGATTTTTACGGTTTCGTATTCTTTTGACTGTTCCAGAATTTTGGTTAAAAGCATTCACCACGAAAATCATTTTATTGTTTGAAATTGCACCATAATTTACTGCGCTTATATCTGCGTTCTCAGCAAAACTTATTTTATCCTTATCGTTTGAAAAAGTAATTTTATTGATTTTCAAGTTATTGATATTGTCCCAATATTCTTTATAACGTTTTTCCTTCTCGGTAGGCTGTGCGGTCTCTAAATGATATTTCTGACCGTATTGCGACCCTTCTGAAACAATCGTAATTTTTCCTGAAAAATCACCGTTTTCATCTATGCCATAATTGCCTTTACTGATTTGAGCATTGTCTTTGTTTTCATAATTTTTGGTTCTTACAATCTCTCCTCCATCAGGTTTCATAACTAAAACATCTCTATCATCGGTGAAATTTGCTTGGTATCCAAAAGGATTGTCTTGACTCGTACACTCTAAAAACACATAATTATCTCCGTTTGGAATCGATAATATCATATGATTCCCTTGCATTGAGACAAAGTCAGATTGAATATCATGTTTATTTCTATCGCCATATAAAAGCGTATTATAAGAAGGAACATCAACAGCATTTAAAAGGGCTCTTGTATAATTTGACAAAGCTTTGCAGTCGCCATAACCCAAACGATCTACATCATTGGCAAGCATTGGTTTCCATCCACCAATTCCAACTTGAATACTCACATATCTTGATTTTTCCTGTAAATATTTATATACAATTGTTGCTTTTTTGATAGGATCTTTTTCGTCACCAACAAGACTTTTGATTTTTGTTTTGGTTTCTTCTGGCAATTCGGTTGTTCCTGTTAAAATTTTATCAGAATACCATTGTCCAAATTCCTTCCACGTTTTTGCATTTCCGTCAACTCCTTCAAGATGAAAAAGTTCTAAACCCATCATAACTTTTGGAAAAACAGAATAAGCTGGACTATAATCCTCTTGTTTTAGAGCAGGAATATTGGTGGCTACATAAGAAAGTTTTGTAGAAGAGTCAACCGTCTTATTGATTTTGAAATTGGCAAAATTGAATTCCATTTTCTTGAAACCTAAATTATCAGGATAAATAACATTCAAAACACTTTTTTCAACACTCAAGTGATAGTCGTTTAACGGATACCATTGCGGAATAAAAGCAGTTGTCGATGTTTCAATCTCGCTTTCATAAATTATAGTAAATGGATATTGTGTGGGAGTGTAATCTAAAAAAAGAAACCTGTTGTCAGAAAAGACCGTTCCTCCATCAGTAGCACATTGATCTCTAAAATCTTTTCTTTTTAATTTCTTTATTTCATTTCCAAAAGCGTCAAAAACGGTTGCTTGAATGTTTTCTACAGTAGTTTTCTTGTTGTAATATTCAAAGGCATCTATAGCTTCTTGACCTTTTTCGTTGAGAACGGTAACCACACGTTTGTTCTTTACATTCATACTTCGTTGAGAAGAAATAAGAATATCTATTTGGTCTAAACGCACGACTGCATTAGCGTTTTGCTTTAAACTGTCGGGGATTAATAAGCTAGTGTATTCGGATTTTTGAGCGGAAAGAAGAGTAATAGAAAACAAAAAAACAAGGCAACTTAATTTAAAATTCATTGGAATTATTTTAGTACATAAATGTAAGAATAATTCTGAATAAAAAAAGTTAATTCCTAAATTTAGAATCAATTAAAATTGTTACTGGACCATCATTTAAAAGAGCAACTTTCATATCGGCTCCAAAGATTCCGGTTTGCACTTTTTTGCCTAATTCTATGTCTAATTGCTTCACAAATTGCTCATAAAGTGGAATGGCAACTTCAGGTTTTGCCGCTTTAATATAAGAAGGTCGATTGCCTTTTTTGGTCGAGGCTTGAAGGGTAAATTGTGAAACCACAATAATTTCACCATCAATGTCTTTTACCGAAAGATTCATCACGTCGTTCTCATCTCCAAAAATACGAAGATTAGCTATTTTTTGACAAAGCCAATTGATATCTTCTTGATTATCGGCATCTTCAATTCCAATTAGAACCAATAATCCTGTTCGAATTTCGGCTACAATTTTAGCATCGATGGTTACCGAGGCTGAGGAAACTCTTTGGATTACTGCTTTCAATTTATTTAATACTATATTAGACGCTATAAATCGTGTCTCTACGACTATTTTCTGGTTTCATCACTTGCTTTTCGATCTTCGTCGAATGAATCCGTGCGGTAATTTTCATCGTCGCCTTCCAATATTTTTAGGTAACTGTTGTAACGTGACCAAGCAATTTCATCTTTTTCTAAAGCTGCTTTAATGGCACAATTGGGTTCTTCTTTGTGCAGGCAATTATTGAATTTACATTGGTCTTTCAACTTAAAAAACTCTGGAAAATAACCGCTGATTTCTTCCTTTTCCATATCGACAATCCCAAAACCTTTGATTCCAGGCGTGTCAATTATTCGAGCACCAAAAGACAAATCATACATTTCTGCAAAAGTCGTAGTGTGTTGTCCTTGCTTACTGGCTTCGGAAATGGTTTTGGTTTTTAGATTCAAAGTGGGTTCCAAAGCATTGACCAAAGTAGATTTTCCAACACCTGAATGTCCCGAAAACATCGTCACTTTACCTATCATCAATTGTTTTAATTCCTCGACCCCTTTATTTGCAGTAGCGGAAACTCGCAAACATTGGTATCCAATTTCTTGATACACGTGTTGCATATACAATTGTTCGTCTAATGTAGCCTCGTCAAAAGTGTCAATTTTATTGAAAACTAATATAGTTTCTATCCCATAAGCTTCGGCAGTGACCAAAAATCTATCTATGAAATTAAAAGTCGTTGGCGGATTATTGATGGTTACCAAAAGGAAAACACGGTCG
The DNA here is from genome assembly GCA_035433125.1 of Flavobacterium sp. Classification (GTDB taxonomy): domain Bacteria; phylum Bacteroidota; class Bacteroidia; order Flavobacteriales; family Flavobacteriaceae; genus Flavobacterium. The sequence goes on along the minus strand of DAORUG010000098.1, from coordinate 6,038 downwards.
ATATTCGACGCAATAATGTGCATTTGATGTGAAAGATTCACTGATTTTCGGACGATATAATTCTTTCTGTCGTGGATTTTATGAATGGTTCCTGTAACCGTATCCGAAGTTTCTTCGAGATCATAATCTACAATATCGCCCACAGCAATGGGGTTGGTGCTTTTGATGCCTTTGATTCGGAACTTCCCTTTCATACGGCATTCGATAAAATCGCCCTGATTAGATTTTACTGTGTACCAACTTCCTGTAGATTTATAAACGGTTCCTGTCATTTTTTGATTTGCGAATTACGAATTCAGATTTTGGATTTTAGATTTACGACCTAAAACTTTTTGCAAAGATAAAATTTTGTTTTAGGTTTACAGTTGAAAGTACTTTATATCTACTAAAAGGATTAAAAATGAAGCTAACTTGCAAAAATTGTAACCACATCTACACAGGACATTATTGTAGCAATTGTGGGCAAACTACCGAAACGAATCGAATTAATTTTCATTTTCTATGGCACGAAATCCGACACAGTTTATTCCATTTTGACGAAGGAATTTTATATTCTGGCAAGCAATTATTCACCAGACCAGGACATACCATTAGAGAATTTATCGAAGGAAAACGTATTAAACATTTAAAACCAATCTCTTTGGTTATTGTTTTGGCATCCCTTTATGGATTTATGTATCATTATTTCCATATCAGTTTTGTTGAAACTACAGCGCAAAGTTCCACAGAAAGCGGAATCGACAACGTCAAATTCAATGAATGGATGGGCACACATTATGCTTGGACTACTCTTCTGTTGATCCCTTTATACACAATTGGCACAAGCATTGCTTTTAGAAAACAAGGGTACAATGTAGTAGAATATTTCATTATGAATACTTTTAAGGCCTCTCAGAAACTGTTTGTGCATATCGCACTCTTTCCTTTGCTTTATCTTTTCAATGGAACACCAAAAATGAAAATACTTTCATTAATCATCTATCTAATTGACGTTGTTTTTATCTATTGGACCAATGCGCAGTTTTTCAATAAAATGAGCTTAAAAAAATCATTTCTACTAACCTTGTTGAGCCAATTGATATTTTTAAGTTGCTTATTTTTGATAATTTTTATTGTTGATTTAATTCTTAAGAACTTATAAAAAACAAAAAATCCCCACAATTAAAAACTGTGAGGATTGATTTTAAAAAAATTATTGAACTAAGAATTCAATATTTTCTCTTGATGTTCGATACTTTCCTGGTGAATTCCTCTGAATAATTTAATAATAAATTCTTCTGTCAATCCCTTTTTGGCGCCTTCAGCAACCATTTTGGCTTGAATTTCATTCCAACGATTATTTTGAAGAACGGCAACATTCGCCTCTTTTTTCACTTGACCAATTTCATCAGCCACTTTCATTCTTTTTCCTAAAAGCTCTAATAAATTAGCATCCAATACATCGATATTGGCTCTCAATTTTGTCATTTTAGTTGTAAAATCGGGTGTGTTTCCGCTCACATTCCTGATTTTCAAATCTTTGAAAATTTGTTTCAAAGCGTCTGGAGTAACTTGCTGAGCTGCATCGCTCCAAGCATTTTCAGGATCATTGTGCGTTTCGATAATCATACCGTCATAATTCAAATCCAAAGCTTCTTGAGTCACTTCAAGAATCATATCACGATTTCCTGTAATGTGAGATGGGTCGATGATTAATGGTAAATCAGGGAATTTATTTTGCAATTCGATAGCAATTTGCCATTCTGGAATGTTTCTGTATTTTGTTTTTTCGTAAGTAGAAAAACCTCTATGAATTACTCCTAAATTTTTGATTCCGGCAGCATACAAACGCTCTACACCACCCAACCATAAAGCCATATCTGGATTTACTGGATTTTTAATCAATACAATTTTATCAGTTCCAGCTAATGTATCGGCAATTTCTTGAACCGCAAACGGATTTGCAGTCGTACGAGCACCAACCCATAAAACATCAATATCATTTTCTAAAGCCAATTTACAGTGTGCAGCAGTAGCAACCTCAGTCCCCATTAGCATTCCTGTTTCTGCCTTTGCTTTTTTCAACCATTTCAAGCCAATTTCTCCCACACCTTCAAATCCTCCCGGACGCGTTCTTGGTTTCCAAATTCCTGCTCTAAAAACGCTTACATCTGAATCTTTCAGAGCGTGAGCAATTTTCAAAACTTGTTCTTCTGTTTCAGCACTACAAGGTCCTGCAATTACAAATGGATGAGTCAAATTGAATTCGTTCAACCAATTTCTCATTTCTTTCTTGTTTTCCATCTTTTCTAAATTAATTTTTTATTGTTTTATTATGTGTTGTTTCTTTCTAACTGCCATCTGCAAACTGGCTATTTCTTCATTCCGTTTAATATTTCCTTTATTTTATTCACGCTTTGCATTTCATTGAATATCGCATCGTAATCATCCTGCTCCAATAATTCCTTGAAATGTGTTAAATTGGAAATATATTCTTCCAATGTTTTTACGACTTGCTTTTTATTTTGTTTGAAAATCGGCGTCCACATGGCTGGTGAACTTTTCGCCAAACGCACCGTACTTTCGAATCCAGAACCCGCCATATCAAAAATATCTTGCTCGACTTTCTCTTTATCAATCACCGTTTTTCCAAGCATAAACGAACTAATGTGAGACAAATGTGAGACATAAGCAATGTGCTTGTCGTGCGATTTTGGATCCATATATCGAATTCTCATTCCAATACTTTTAAACAAATCCAAAGCTTTTTCCTGTAATTTGAAAGTCGTTTTTTCGACTTCGCAAATGATATTCGTTTTTCCTTGAAACAATCCTTTTATCGCCGCCGAAGGACCTGAAAATTCTGTCCCCGCAATGGGATGAGTAGCAATGAAATTTCTTCTTCTCGGATGATTCGCCACGGCTTCGCAAATTGGCATTTTGGTAGAACCAACCTCAAAAACGATTGTTTTGTCTCCAATGGCATCCAAAACTTTTGGCAAAAGGCTCAAAGCTATATCCACGGGAACCGAAACGATTACAAAATCGGCTTCCGTCAAATCATCAAATGTAGCCGCTTTATCTACAACTCCAAGAGCAATGGCTTCCGCCAAATGACTTTCGTTGTTGTCAATTCCATAAATAGTCGCATCCGGATGCAGTGATTTGATGTCCAAAACCATCGAACCGCCTATTAATCCTATTCCTATTACGTGTATATTCATTTGTTAAAATCTATCAATTGCTTCTTGCACTTTTTCCTCTTTTACACAAAGTGCGAATCGGATATAACCTTCTCCATTACTACCGAAAATAGTCCCCGGAGTGATGAAAATTGATTTTTCGTATAATATTTTATCAATAAAATCTTCTGATGATGTAATTCCTGCTGGTAATTTTGCCCAAACAAATAATCCTACACCTTCTTTGTAAACTTCACAACCTAGCTTTTCGGCTAATTGTTCCGTCAAAACTCTTCTCTTTTTATAAACTGCATTCATCGAATCGAACCAGGATTTGTCACTTTTCAAAGCTTCAATCGCCCCTTTTTGGATTCCGAAAAACATTCCGCTGTCCATATTGCTTTTTACTTTCAGAACGGCATCAATAAAAGTTGCATTTCCTAAAACCATTCCAACTCGCCAACCTGCCATATTGAAGGTTTTTGACAAAGAATTTAATTCCAAAGCCACATCTTTTGCGCCTTCCACTTGCAACAAACTCATCGGTTTATCATTCAAAACAAAACTATACGGATTGTCATTAATCAATAAAATATGATGCTTTTTGGCGAAAGCCACCAACTTTTCGAACAATTGTAAACTTCCTCTCGCTCCTGTCGGCATATGCGGATATCCCAACCACATTATTTTTACTTTCGATAAATCTAATTTTTCTAAAGCTTCAAAATCAGGTTCCCAATTATTCACTTCTTTCAAATCATAATAAACTGGTACAGCCCCAACCAAATTCGTCACCGAAGAATACGTTGGATACCCTGGATTAGGAATCAAAACTTGGTCTCCTTCGTTCAAAAATGCCAATGAAATATGCATAATTCCTTCTTTGGAACCCATCAAAGGCAAAATTTCTGTATTCGAATTCAAAGCAACTCCATAATTGTTTTTATAGAAATCCGCCATTCCACTTCTCAATTCCGGCAAACCTTGGTAACTCTGGTATTGATGCGCATTTTCTTCCTTCATTGCCAAAGTTACGGCATCAATAACGGCTTGTGAAGGCTTCAAATCCGGGCTACCAATCCCCATATTGATGATGGGTTTCCCTTCGGAAGCCAATTGTCTTACTTCTCTCAGTTTTGAGGAGAAATAATATTCTTCAACTATATCTAAACGTTTTGCTGTTTGTATCACGGTTTTGTATTTTTATATTCTCCCAATACTTTGAAATATTCCGCCATAATTTCCATTAATGATTTTGCTTTGGCGTAATCTTCGTATTTTTCGAAAGTAACATCCACAAAAAACGAATATTTCCAAGGGGTTTCAATTTTTGGCAAGGATTGAATTTTGGTTAAATTCAGTTTACAATCGCTCATTACATTCAAAACTGCCGCCAAACTTCCTCTTTTATGATCCAATTCGAATTTTATCGAAGCACGATTAATTTCATCTTTTGACACAAATGAATTCTCCTTTTTGATAATAACAAAACGTGTCATATTGTTATTAATAGTTTGAATTTCTGGTGCTAAAACTTCTAAATCGTACATTTCAGCAGCCGTTTTACTTGCAATTGCTGCAATCCCTGAAAGTTGCTTTTTTTGAATTCTACGCGCTGTTTCGGCAGTATCTTTGTCTTCAACTAATTTAATTTTCGGATATTTTTTTAAGAATTCCATACATTGCAACAACGCCATCGGATGCGAATGAACTTCTAAAATATCTTTCATTTTCTGACCTTTCAAGCCCATTAAATTTTGATGAATATCTAAATAATGCTCACCAATAATATGCAAATTGTTTTTGTCAATTAAGGCATAATTTGGGATAATTGGTCCTGCTATAGAATTTTCAATCGCCATGACCGCTTGATCTGATTTTCCAGACAATAGACTATCAATCAATTTATCAAATGACATACACTCATCGACTCCTACAGTAGCACCAAAATATTCTTGAGCCACCTGATGGTGAAAAGAGCCTTTTATACCTTGAATTGCAATCCTCTCCCCGACCCTCTCCAACGGAGAGGGAGAAATTGGAGAAATTCTTTGTTCATTTTTCATAAATATTCAAAAAAAAATCCTGATTTTCATCAGGATTGTATATTAGTTTTATTTGTTTCTTAATCTTTCAAATAACCATAGACAATCCTTACTTCCTAAAGAAGAAATAGTAAGTATTGCTAAAATAAAAACGGTTAGATGTCATTTTGTTCGGATTTTTGTTAAAAATTCTCTGCGAATGTATAAATTATTTTTTGCTAACCCAAAAAAAAGAATGGTTTTATCCAATAAAAAAAGAATTATCTACAAAACTCGTTTTTCATTAAAAAATAATTAAAAAAAAATGCTTTAAACCAACAATTAATCAACAGTCGTATAATAGACTTCAAAGCAATAAACTTCTAACTTCATTTTTTATAGAGATTATATGTTAGAAATTTTTAGAAATCCCAATACTAAATGTCTGTCCAAAACTGAAATTAAAATTTTGGGTGTCATTTGCTGGATTGCTATAATTTAAAGTACTGTAACCTATACTTCCCAAATTAAAATTCAAACCAAAACCTTTATTAATATTTAATAGTAAAGCCGGAGTTACACCCACATAAAAACCATTTCCATTAAGTGTTGATAGGTATGGATTTATACCTCCATTATATTGAGTTTGCTTTACATTGTGATAACCGGCTCCCAAATCGGCATAAGCAGAAAAAATTCCCCCTATTGGTTTAGAATAACGAAGAAAACCACCCACAGAAAAATTATTGTTTTTGTATTCTCCAGATGTATAAGTCTGTTTTGAATTTGAAATGTAAGACTCAACACCCACAGTCCAGTTATCATTGTATTGATAACCCACTTTTGGAGAGAA
>DAORUG010000097.1:0-11193 GCA_035433125.1 Flavobacterium sp. | reverse complement strand
TAGCCATAGAACACGCTGAAAAAGAACGAATAAAAGAATATAATGTAGGCAAAACCGTACTTGGAAAAGGGAAAGGAAAAAAATACATCCGTTTTGTAACCGAAACTTTGAAACCCTTTGTTGATAGCAATTTTAGAACCAAAAAAGAACGCGAATTTACAGGAATAGGAGGAAGTTCGATGGGAGCATTAGTTAGTATTTTTAGCGGTTTACGCTATCCTGAAATCTATGGAAAATTGATGATTTTTTCACCTTCGCTTTGGGTTGTGCCAACGCTAAAAATTGAATCGGATGCTGCTGAAAATAGTGACACAAAAATATATTTATATGCTGGAGGAGATGAAAGTGCCACGATGATTGAACACGTGAGAAGTTTTAAGAAAAATATCCTTGCAAGTGAATTCGTAAAAGACAAAATGAAAATCAATTTGAGTATTAATATGGAAGGAAAGCACAGTGAAACCTATTGGAGCGACGAATTTCCGAAGGCAATAGAATGGCTTTTTTTTAACACAAAAGAAAATTAGACAATGAAAACAATTACAATAAAAAACCTTGAGGGATTTTCTGGAACCATTTTAATTCCAGTTTTTGAAACCTATGCAAAAAGTTTAGTCCCTATCGAATTTCACGGAGTTGCGGTTCCTTCAAAAGTATTTTACGGAAAAAAAGACTCGCATTATGTGGTTGAAAAATATGATTGTCTTCATATATTTATAGGTTTAGGCAAAGCTATTGATTATAAAGATTTGAAAACTATTTTCCGTAGAATTTCCTCTAAACAAAAAGAATCCTTTGGTTCTAATGTGGCTCTGGTTTTGCCCGAACAATTTTCGGCTGAACAAGTTGAAGCTACTGTTTCAGGACTATTATTAGGAACTTATGATTTGGGTCATTTTAAGAAAACAGAAAACCATCCTTTTTTGAATGACGGTTTTAAACTTTCGATTATTTCAAAAAAAGAGACCGATGAAGCGGTTTTAAAAGCCATTAAAATTGCCACCGCCCAACTTGAAATTTTGAATCTGGTTGATTTACCTCCAAATGTAGTTAACCCAAAATATTTGTCCAATTGGGCAAACGAAAGTGGAAAAAAATATGGGTTTGAGGTGGAGACTTTAGGTTTTGAAGCTTCAAAGAAAGCAGGTTTAGGCGCTTTTCTATCCGTTGGAAAGGGAAGTGAAAATGAGCCACAATTTGTCATAATGAATTATGTTCCCGAAAATACGAATGCAAAAACAAAACACATTGGCTTGGTGGGAAAAGGAATCACTTTTGACACGGGAGGATTGAATATTAAAACTACTGGAATGTTACATATGAAATGTGATATGGCCGGTGGTGCAGCAGTTTTCGGTGCAATGCAGTTGATTGCGGATTTAAAATTACCCGTGAAAGTCACTGCTATTGTGCCTTGTGCCGAAAATTCTGTCGATGCTAAATCGTTTCTTCCAAGCGATGTCATTCATTCTTATAGCGGAACTTCAATAGAAATTATTGACACCGACGCCGAAGGAAGATTGGTTTTGGCAGACGGATTGTCCTATTTAATCAAAAATTTTAAACCCGAATATGTTATTGACATTGCGACCTTGACAGGAAGTAGTGTGGGAACTTTTGGATATGAATGTGGCGCTTTGTTTACCAATAATGAATCTATTTCAAAGAAACTGCAAGAATCTGGAGATGCTATTGGAGAAAGACTTTGGCAATTACCGCTTTGGGAATGTTACAAATCCGATATAGAAAGTGATATTGCCGATGTGAAAAATTACAGCGGAAAACCTGTAGCTGGAGCCATTTCGGCAGCAAAATTTTTAGAATATTTTACCGAAGAACACAAAGCCTGGGCGCATCTTGATATTGCCGGAGTTGCCTTTGGTGATGATGAATTTGCAAAAAGTAAACACGCCACCGCTTATGGAGTTCATTTATTGACTAAATTTATTGAGAATTTGTCCCACTAATTCATAAAATATAGAAATCATTAAATAATAAAGTAGTATTATGGAAAACGCTAAAACTTTCATCTGCATTTCAAACTATTTCAAAGGCGCTGATTTTTTAATCCATTTAAAAAATTTAGGAAACAAAGTGTATCTCATAACTAGTGAAAAGTTGCGGGATAAACCTTGGCCTTTTGACCACATTGACGAAGTTTTCTATATGGCGGGACAAGATACAGATTGGAATTTAGAGCATCTTTTGTTAGGTGTTGGCAATTTGATGAAATCCAATACCATTGATGCTATTGTGGCTTTAGATGATTTCGATGTTGAAAAAGCAACCTATCTCCGCGAAAATCTTCGGATTGCTGGAATGGGGCAAACCACGGGGCGCTATTTTAGGGATAAACTCGCGATGCGAATGAGAGCTAAGAGTTGCGGAATTTCGAATCCTAATTTTTGCTCTTTATTTAATGATTATGACATCAATACTTTTGCAGACACGATTTCGGCGCCTTGGGTTTTGAAACCCCGCTCCGAGGCTTCGGCTTCTGGGATTATAAAAGTGTATGACAAGGAAAGTTTGTGGATTCACATCAACGAAATGGGGAATAACAGATTTAAATATTTATTGGAACAATTTCGTCCCGGCGATGTGTACCATTGCGATAGTTTGGTTTTGAATGGTAAAATATTGTTTAGCATCACTTCAAAATATTTGACGACTCCAATGGAAATTTCGCAAGGCGGAGGGATTTTCAGAAGTGCTAATATTGAATATGATTCGGATGATGATAAAGCTATAAAAGCCGTAAACGAACAGGTTATCAAAGGGTTTGGATTAAAACACGGAGCCGCACATTCAGAATATATCAAATGCAAGGACGACGGGAAAATCTATTTTCTGGAAACTTCTTCTCGTGTTGGCGGAGCTCATTTAGCCGAAATGGTTGCCGAAGCTTCGAACATCAATCTTTGGAAGGAATGGGCAGCCATCGAAGATGCATTGGTGAAGGAAACTAAATATGTATTGCCAAAAGTAAAAAAAGGATATGCCGGAATTGTGTTGACTTTGTCTAAATTCCAACATCCTGATTTATCTTCTTTTTCGGATCCGGAAGTTTGCTTTAGAGTTCCCTTGGATTATCACGCAGGTTTAATCGTGAAATCAGATTCGAGTGAAAGAATTTTAGAATTATTGGATGATTATGCCAACCGTTTAACTGATGACTTTGCAACCGTTGTTGAACAAAATAAAGTAGATAAGTTGCATTAATATGTTGTATTTTGTCAGAAATGACAAATTTCATACAACCAATTTCTTTACAATTAAATTTTATCAACTTGCTAAAAATAACTTTTTATTTTAAATTCATGAATAAATATCTAAGCATTTTTTTTATTGTATTTCTAATTTCTAATACTGTAAATGCGCAAGAACTTCTAGGGAAAAAAGAAGCCGTTTTCACCAAACAAGATACGCTTCGTGGAAGCATTACCAAGGAAAGAGCTTGGTGGGACGTGAAATATTACCATCTTGACATCAAAGTAAATCCCGCCGATAGCACTATTTCGGGTTCGAATACAATTCGTTACAAGATTTTGAATTCTCATAACCGAATGCAAATTGATTTGCAAGAACCTTTAAAAATCAGTAAAGTAACTCAAGATGGTACCGAACTAAAATATAAAAGAGAAGGTAATGTTTTTTATATCGATTTGGTTGCGCCACAAAATGCGGGGGCAATAAAAGAACTTACCGTTTTTTATGGTGGTAAACCCAAAATTGCCGTTAATCCGCCTTGGGACGGAGGAATTACTTGGAGCAAAGATGCTAATGGAAAACCTTTTATCGCATCAACCTGTCAAGGATTGGGTGCCAGCGTGTGGTGGCCTAACAAAGATCATATGTATGATGAAGTGGACGATATGCTCATCAGTGTGAATGTTCCTAAGAATTTGACTGATGTTTCCAATGGTCGTTTGCAAAGTGTAACCGATATGAAAGATGGCACCAGAACTTTCAATTGGTATGTGTCAAATCCCATCAATAATTATGGAGTGAATATCAATATTGGAGATTATGTTTCTTTTTCCGAAGTTTTCAAAGGCGAAAAAGGTGATTTGGATTGCGATTATTATGTGTTAAGAGATAATTTAGAAAAAGCCAAAATCCACTTTCAAGATGTACCAAGAATGTTGAAAGCTTTCGAACATTGGTTTGGCCCTTATCCGTTTTACGAAGACAGCTATAAACTCGTTGAAGCGCCGTATTTAGGGATGGAACATCAAAGCAGCGTCACTTATGGAAATGATTTCAAAAAAGGTTATCTCGGAAAAGATTTGAGCGGAACAGGTTGGGGATTGAAATTCGATTTTCTCATTATCCACGAATCGGGTCACGAATGGTTTGCCAATAATATTACCTACAAAGACATCGCCGATATGTGGATTCACGAGGGTTTTACCAACTATTCCGAAAATCTTTTTGTGGAATATTATTACGGAAAAGAAGCTGGTGCTGAATATGTTAGAGGAACAAGAAAAGGAATAAAAAATGACAAACCAATCATTGGATATTATGATGTAAACATCGAAGGTTCTAGTGATATGTACCCAAAAGGCGGAAATATGTTGCACACACTACGCCAAATCGTTAATGATGACGAGAAATGGAGAACCATTTTACGAGGTTTGAACAGCACTTTTTACCACCAAACCGTTACGACCAAACAAATTGAGGATTATTTAAGTAAAGCTGTTGGACTCGATTTGAAATCCTTTTTTGACCAATATTTGAGAGATATTAGAATCCCGACTTTCGAGTATAAAGTTCAGGGCAATAACCTAGAATATCGCTGGACAAATTGTGTTCCTGATTTCAATATGCCAGTCAAAGTAAAAGTTAACGGAAAAGAACAATGGCTAAAACCTCAAGCAGAATGGATTATTATGCTAAAAACACCTAAAGATTTAAAATTGGAAGTGGATAAGGATTTTTATGTGAATGTGGTGGAGAGTAAAGGATAATATTTGATGTGTTTAAAAACATTGAGTTAATTTTGTTTAAATGTTTTTCATAACTTATCTATTACCTTTTTTAAAAAGAAAAACTTTGAGTTAATTTTGGTTAAACACAAATAAAAAATAAAGCAAAATGATAGATTATTCAGAAGTTTATATTTATTCTGATCAGCCTACAACTTGTCCAAAATGTGGATCTAGGTCTGAAATTCTTTTAGATTTTTCACATACAAAGAACAAAACTGAAGTTCATTTTTGCACTGATAAAAATTGTAAATATAAATTTGTAATGCAATATGATGAGGAAATGGATAATTATTAATTTATGAAAGAAGGACAAAAGCTTTGGACAAGAGAAGAATTAATTTTGGCAATAAATCTTTATTGTAAACTTCCGTTTGGAAAACTTGATAAATCAAATAAAGAAGTTATAAATCTTGCTAATCTTATTGGAAGAACACCAAGTTCTATTGCTTATAAACTTGTTAATTTTGCTAGCCTTGATCCCAGTCTAAAAGCAAGAGGAATAAAAGGAGCTTCAAATGCAAGCAAATTAGATAATATAATTTGGAATGAATTTTTCAATAATTGGGATGAATTACCTTTCGAAAGTGAAAAACTTCTCGCTAAATTAGAGAATACTTCAATAGAGTTATTGAATGATATTGATGTCAATGATTTTCTTAAAGAAGGAAAAACAAGAGAACAATTAGTAAAAATTAGAGTAAATCAATCTTTTTTTAGAAGTTCAATATTGGCTTCATATAATAACACTTGTTGTATTACTGGGATTTCTCAGCCTGAATTTTTAATTGCTGGACACATAAAACCTTGGAGTTTAGACGAGAAAAATAGATTAAATCCTCAAAACGGAATAGCAATTAATGCACTTCACGATAAAGCATTTGAAAATGGTTTAATTACAATAACAACCGATTATAAAATAAAAGTTTCTCCATTATTGTTAAAACAAAAAAAATCAAAATCAATTGAAGATTATTTTCATAAATATGAAAATCAAGAAATTATTTTACCGTCAAGATTTCTTCCAGATATTGAATTTTTAAAATATCACAATGATGTTCGTTTTAAGTATTAGTTTGCGTTAGGGATAGAAGTGTAAATCCTTTTGTGAGGAACGAACAAAAGATTGAAACGAATAGCCCGACCCAAAGGGAAACGCCCAGAAATGAATTAGGTTGGATAAATTCTAAGAGACTTGACGGACAAGGAAATATTTTACCTTGTGAATCATCTAATTGCGGAGGTTATACTTTGGAAGCAGAATTAGGGATTACACCAAATGGATATTCAGAACCTGATTATTTAGGTTGGGAAATTAAGCAATTTGGCGTTGCCAACTTTGCTAGAATAAACTCGGCTGTTATAACTTTGATGACTCCTGAACCAACTCACGGTATTTATAAAATCGAAGGTGCTGAAACATTTATAAGAAATTACGGTTATGCTGACAAAACTGGACGTGAAGACAGAATGAATTTTGGAGGTGTTCATAAAAGTGGAATTATACACCCAACAACTAATTTAGAAATGCAACTTATTGGTTTTGATGAAGAAAGTGGAAAAATAAGAAGTACAAATGGAAGAATTGCATTAGTTGATTTAAAAGGAATTGAAACTGCTTCTTGGAGTTTTACATCATTATTATTGCATTGGAACAGAAAACATAATCAAGCTTGTTATGTTCCTTCGCTTTCAGAAACGCAAGTCGACAGAAAATATAAATATGGAAATAATATAATATTAGGAACTGGAACTGACTTTCAACTTTTTCTATCACAGATGGCACTAGGAAATATTTATTACGACCCAGGAATTAAAATGGAAAATATTTCGACTAAACCTAAAATTAAAAAACGAAGTCAATTTAGAATGAAATCTCAATTTTTACCAAATTTATATAAGAAAAACGAAATTGTAGATATTACAATTTAAAACAGAATCTGTTAAAATAAAATAATTTCCCTATCTCTCAAACAAAGCCAAAGTCCCGCCAACCCAATCTTTATCCTTATTGAATTTCACGCCAATCATTTCGCCACGGCTCAATCGTGCCAAGTTGCAGAGTAGAGTAGGAGCGGCATCTTCTTTTTTCCAGACACAAAGTACGCGTACTTCGCATTTTACTTTTCCGTCGGGAGATTGTACTATTGGGATGTAATTTACTTTTTTCTGGAGAATGTATAATTCTTTTTCGACCACGGCTTCGATGTCTTCTTTTTTTACGTGAAAAATGACCCCTGAACCCGAGAAAGAGAATAAAGGTTTCAAAACATAATTTTCCAAATCTTCTGGGATTTCATTTAAGTCGCTCAACAAGGTGGTTTCTATGAAATACTTGCCTTTCAGCATTGGCAAAATATACTTACTGATTCTGAAAAACCAGTTGGGATGTCCAACCCATTCCACGTCAAGATCGTCCGAGAAATGGAAATTTAATTTCAAATCGGTTCGTAAATCCAGTTCGTCAAAAATAACGCGGTTGTAGATGCGTTTGACACGGATTTCTTCGCCGCTTTCGTTTTTATAGAATAATTGCTTGCCTTTTTTTATTATTTCTGTGACACAAACTATTGGGATGCCAAGATCCCTTCGGCAATAATAAAAGTCAATTTTCGTATTTTGCTTTTCTGGTTCAATTTCCAACAGAATTACATTTTCTTTGGGATGCTTGTCGCAAATTATTTCTTCAAGCGTTTCGTAATATTCCTGAATAGTAATGTCATTGATAAACGGAGTCAATTCCTCAATAAAAGGATAATGTTTTATGAATTTTTCATATAGATTAATTTGGTAATTGTACAGAGAGGGGAATCCTTGCACTTCGATTAATTTGGGAACAACAACTCCATTTTCCTCACAAATTCCAAAATCGATGGCCAAGAAAGTAGTGTGTTCATCTTCATTAGGAACTTTTTGATTTAACTCTAATGACTTCTCGGTAAGCTTTTTAAAGTCTTTCTGTTGAATTAATTTTATAACATCGGCGCAACCTTCCAACAATTGCGCTTTTAATTCATTGGAAATAAAAAACGGTGTTTCCCCAATTCGAAAAGTAGGTGCGTAATCAAAATCCGAAGCAATATCGTCCTTGAATTCCTGATACTTTTCATCAGTAAATTGGGAATTAAAAAGTTGTCGGTATTTGTCAATCATTTTAAAAGTATTAAGATGGAAGTATCAAGTATTAAGATGAAAGTTTTGCATTAAAATGAGTTAGTCTTAATACTTAATTCTCAATACTTAATACTAATCTAATTCGAATGCATTTTCTTAGTTTTCATCAAATCATTAATGGCAATTCGAAGGAAATTTGGAATCAAAGTTTCGTTGGTTTTGTAAATTTTATCATCGTCAACCAAGTCTTCAAGCATATTTCTAAATTTCCGTTTTCCTTTCATATTTCTTATTTTTTCTTTCGAATCTTTATTCCTTAAATTGGCAATAAAACTTATCGGGTCGGCTTCGGGATGAAATTGAGTTCCCACAAAATAATCTGAAAAACGCACTGCCATAATGGCTCTTTCGTACTGAACGTGATCACGAATTTTTTCCAAAGAAATAATTTTGGCTCCTTTTTTTGAAAAAACACTCAAATGAGGTTGAACTACCTGATAATCTCTGGAATCTATGGCATAAAAAGGATCGGCTAATCCTTCAAAAAGCGGATCCGTTTGTCCATCTTTTGTCTTATGAACTGTCATCACGCCAAAAGAAGTATCGTGTCTTTTTGTAATTTCGGCTAGGCCAAAGTGTTTACAAGCCATTTGAAACGAATGACAAATAAATAATACGTGTTTTTTAACGGTATTTTCGTTGTTCCATTGGGTCAACTCGTCAATGAAATTGTAGTATTTCAAATCCCAATCGCCATCACCAATCAAAGGATTTCCGGGCCCTCCTGTCGAAATATAAATATCAAATTTTTTAATATCTGGCAATTCTGATTTTCCTCTAACATCAAAAATCTGGAAAGTAACTATTTGATTGAAACGGTTAATAATATCGATAATACAACGCATTCCCTGATTAGGCGTGCCATCATACATATCCAAAACCGCTATTTTAATGGTATTATTATTCATTATTGGGATTCTAATTTATTTGCAAAGATACCGAATTTAAAATCTGAAATCAAAAATCGTTAATCGCAATCTTAAATCTAAAGTCCTTTGGAAAATTCACTGGTAATAAAATCGACCACTTTAGTTAAATCATTGGTTGCTTCAAAAACAGCCAATTGCTTATCTGCTCCAGTTCCGTTTTTCATTATTTCATACACGTAATTTATTTTTTCCCGGCTTCCCAATTCATCAACCACATCATCAATAAATTCGAGCAATTCGACGATAAGCATTTTAGTTTCCACTTCTTTGTGAAGACCAAAATCTATCATATGACCATCGATTCCATAACGAGCCGCACGAAACTTATTTTCTTTTATCAGGGCCAAGCGGTACACATTGAAACTCATGTTATGTAAAGATAATTTATACAATTTGGCAACAATTGCCTGAATAATTGCTACTATACAAATTGTTTCTTCAACGGTCAAACACATATCGCAAATGCGAAATTCAATCGTATCATAAAAGGGATGCAAACGTAAATCCCACCAAATTTTCTTTGGATTATCGATACAATTGGTTTTTACTAAAGTGTCTAAAAAATCATCATAAGACGAAACGGAATCAAAATATTCTGGCAAACCTGTTCTCGGAAATTTATCAAATACTTTGGTTCTATAGGATTTATAACCTGTATTTCTTCCTTCCCAAAAAGGAGAATTAGTTGAAATGGCAAAAATGTGAGGTAAAAAATAACAAGCTTGATTCATCAATTGCAAGCCAATTTCACGGTTTTCGATTCCAACATGGCAATGCATTCCAAAAATCAAATTCGATCTTGCTGCATCTTGCATTTCGTTGATAATATTATGATAACGAGGATCATCAGTAATGGGTTGGTCTTGCCATTTCGAAAAAGGATGTGTTCCAGCACCACCAACTATTAATCCCTGTCTATCTGCTAAATCTACGATATGTCCTCTGAGAGATTTGATTTCGGCTTCGGCCTCGTGTATGTTTTTACAAATATTGGTGCCCACTTCAACAACAGATTGGTGCATTTCGGCTTTGACCTGTTCGTTCAAAATTACTTTTGCACCATCCACAATTTTAGATAAATGTGAGCGCAAATCTCTAGTAATTGGATCTATAATTTGGTATTCTTCTTCAACGCCGAGAGTAAATACTGGTAATTTTTTCATAACAGATTAAAATTATTTTTTAACAGCAACAGCGTCCTTGATAAAAGTTCCCCAAGTCAAATTTATTTTTCCTGGTTTTTGTTTTTTGGCGGCAGCGATTGCCATTTTTGCAGCATGTTCTACAACCCATTCGAAATTTTCGGCTCCAACAGAAGTCAACTCAGCATCTGGCGCTGGATTTCCAAAATCAATCGCGTAAGGGATTCCATCACGAACGGCAAATTCTACGGTGTTAAAATCATAACCTAATCCTTTGCAAAGTCTTAATGTATAGTCTTTTACGGTAGCTAATAATTTTTTATCTACTGGCGGACCATCAATCACATAACGAAGATGATGCGGATTTCTGGGTTCGTATTGCATAATGTGAACGTCTTTGCAACCCAAACAATACACACGGAAATATTCGGTAAAGACAATCTCTTCCTGCAACATCATTACTAATTGTCCAGTTTCCTGATGTTTTTCCCAAAACTCTTCTTTGTTTTCTAGTCGGTAAACGTTTTTCCACCCGCCACCGGCATAAGGTTTCATATAAGCTGGAAATCCGATGTAATCAAAAATTCCCTGCCAATCCATTGGATATTTCAGGTTACGAAACGATTTTCCGGTAGTATCTGTAGGGTGTTCCGCCGAAGGGAGAATTACAGTATTGGGTAGCGGAACTCCAAGCGTATCTGCTAATGCATTATTGAAAAATTTGTCGTCAGCACTCCACCAAAATGGGTTATTGATGACATTCGTTCCAGTCAAAGCTGCATTTTTTAAATAAGCTCTATAAAACGGAACATCTTGTGATATTCGGTCAATAATTACCGCATATTCGCCGTCTTTATTTTGAACCACTTTGTCAATAGAAACGGCTTCGGCAATAATCCCTTTTTCGTTTTTTGAGTTTACTCTTTCAATAAAAGCTTGTGGAAAAGTATCTTC
>DAORUG010000096.1:0-11516 GCA_035433125.1 Flavobacterium sp. | reverse complement strand
GCGATAGCGGAAAAGTGATTGGATTAGACCATTTTGGTTATTCAGCACCGGCTAGTGTATTGGATCAAAAATTCGGATTCACTAGCGAAAGTGTTAGTAAAGAGATCTTAAAATATATTGAAGAAAGTAAATAATCAAACCTATTGAACTTTATTATTTTCTATAATTCAGATATTGTTTGCTGTATAGAAGAATTTGATTTAGTTAACTTTTTTCCTGATTTCAAAAATCGGAATAGCTAGAAAAAGTTCAAGCTTTTAAAAGAAAACCCTA
Source organism: Flavobacterium sp. (assembly GCA_035433125.1). Classification (GTDB taxonomy): domain Bacteria; phylum Bacteroidota; class Bacteroidia; order Flavobacteriales; family Flavobacteriaceae; genus Flavobacterium. Next base: position 11,243 of record DAORUG010000096.1, on the reverse strand, counting down.
TAATTCTTAATGATTTATAGGGTTTTTAAATTTGCTGATGTTTGTTATTCCTCGAGAATTTATTACTTTCTAACATCTCTCCACAGATTTTAGGATTGATTCCTTGATTTCTATTGAAGTAATTTTCGTAGAAAAAAGACATAAAAAAAACTCCAACATTTCTGTTGAAGTTTTTTGTGGGCGATGAGGGGTTCGAGCCCCCAAACTCTTCCGATGAAATCGGAATGCTCTGAACCATCTGAGCTAATCTTTTTTTGAAATTAACTCCAGAATTTTAATTCTACTTTTCCAAGATTTAATTTGTAATTCTCTTTGTTGAGCGAGTTCTTTTGTTTGGTACTTTTCGAAATAAACAACTCTCCAGTCGTTAGTATTACCAGTAAAGCCTTTGCTTTTTTGATTGTGTCGAATAATTCTCTCTTCCAAATTGGAAGTATAACCAATATAAAATCGGTTTTTGCTTTCACTAAAAAGTATATAAACTATATATTCCATAATTATATAAAAACAAAAAAACTCCAACATTTCTGTTGAAGTTTTGTGGGCGATGAGGGGTTCGAACCCCCAAACTCTTCCGATGAAATCGGAATGCTCTGAACCATCTGAGCTAATCTTTTTTTGAAATTAACTCCAGAATTTTAATTCTACTTTTCCAAGATTTAATTTGTAATTCTCTTTGTTGAGCGAGTTCTTTTGTTTGGTACTTTTCGAAATAAACAACTCTCCAGTCGTTAGTATTACCAGTAAAGCCTTTGCTTTTTTGATTGTGTCGAATAATTCTCTCTTCCAAATTGGAAGTATAACCAATATAAAATCGGTTTTTGCTTTCACTAAAAAGTATATAAACTATATATTCCATAATTATATAAAAACAAAAAAACTCCAACATTTCTGTTGAAGTTTTGTGGGCGATGAGGGGTTCGAACCCCCGACCCCCTCGGTGTAAACGAGGTGCTCTGAACCAGCTGAGCTAATCGCCCTTTCGGGTTGCAATTCCTTGCGTTATTGCGTGTGCAAATATACATCACTTTTTGATATTTACAAGTAAAAAGAAGAAAAACTATAAAATTTCTGCAACTACAAAAGTACTTCCTCCAACGTATATAAAGTCGGACTTATTGGCATTTTGGAGCGCTTTTTTGTAAGATTCTGAAACAGAATTATATACTTCTCCTCTAAGTCCAAATGTTGCTGCTTTTTCTTTTAGAATTCTAGCATCTAATCCGCGCGGAATATTGGGTTTACAGAAATAATAAATCGCTTCTTTGGGAAAAAGGGGTAATATTTCGTCTAAATCTTTGTCGTTTACCACTCCCAAAACAATATGCAAAGTATCATATTTTTCTTTTTGGATTTGCTTCATTACAATTTCTAATCCATTTTTGTTGTGTGCCGTATCGCAAATTATTTTTGGAGATTCGCCTATTTGTTGCCATCTTCCTTCAAGTCCAGTATTTTTTACGACATTCAATAATCCAGATTTAATCTGGTCATCAGAAATTTTGAATTCTTTTTGAGAGTTGAGAATTGCTATGGTTTGTAGAACGGTTTTTTTATTGTGAATCTGGTAATCGCCAATTAAATCTGAGATATAGTTTTCCTGAATCAAATCGGAGGCAAAATAAATTTCAGAATTGTTTTCTTTGGCTTTGGCCAAAAAGACAGGTTTTGTTTCAGGGGTAAACTCACCAATAACAACAGGAATATTAGGTTTAATAATTCCTGCTTTTTCAAATGCAATTGCTTCAAGTGTGTTTCCTAGAAATTGGGTGTGATCGAATCCTATATTTGTAATAACGGAAATTAGTGGGCTGATAATATTGGTAGCATCTAATCTTCCTCCCATTCCCACTTCGATAATAGCAATGTCTACTTTTTCTTTGGCAAAATAATCGAAAGCCAAACCTACAGTCATTTCAAAGAAGCTCATATCGTTGGCTTCAAAAAATACTTTGTTTGTATTTGTGAAATCACAAACAAAATCTTCCGAAATCTTGTTTCCATTAATTTTGATGCGTTCCCTGTAATCTTTTAAATGTGGCGAAGTGTATAAACCCACTGTGTAACCCGCTTCCTGTAGTATCGAAGCCAACATATGCGATGTAGAACCTTTGCCATTCGTTCCTGCTACGTGAATACATTTGATGTTTTTCTCTGGATTGCCAAGATGATCTGCCAGCAAATAAGCATTGGTTAAATCTTTTTTATAAGCCGAAGCTCCCTGAAGTTGGTACATCGGAAGTTGATTAAACATCCAGTTTATGGTTTCCTGATAGTTCATTTTTCTATTAAAATAAGGGACATTTAAAATATTTTTCGATTTTTTTAGTTTAATAGTAGATCGAAAAGTATCTTTAGTGCAAATTTGAAATATTTTTTAGAATTAATGATTAAAATAATAATATATGTTTAGTTTGATACAATTACAAGCCGATACCATAGCAAATGCTTCATCAAGTGTTGTTATAGATAAAATCGCCACTACTAATGAAATCTCGGTTTTAGAATTTATTTTAAAAGGCGGGTTCTTCTTAATTCCAATTTCAATATTACTATTTTATACTTTTTATTTGATTATAGAACGCTATTTATTTATTCATAAAGCGTCTAAAATAGATCCTCTGATGATGCGAGATGTCAGAGATAATCTTAACTCTGGTAAGCTGGATAGGGCATTGTCAATCGTTGGAAGAAATAATACTTCTTCTGGAAATGTTATCAAAGAAGGCATTTTATTAATTGGCCGACCTATTGCAGAAATTGAATCGAATATGGATCGCGCTGCCGATATTGAAATTGGTGAAATGGAAAAACATTTGGGACAACTCGGACTCATTGCAGGGATTGCGCCAACATTAGGATTTATAGGAACTATTTCTGGAGTAATCAAAATATTTTATAGCATTTCGGTTACCGAAAATATTAGTATTGGTAATATTTCGGGAGGATTATATGAAAAAATGATTAGTAGTGGAGCTGGATTGTTAGTTGGTATTATTGCTTATAGCGGGTATCATTTATTAAATGGAAAAGTGGATAGTTTTGCTTTAAAAATCCAAAAGCAAATATTGGAATTTGTAAATATTATTCAAAAAGCATAGCGATGTCCATAAAACGAAAAAGAAGATTCCACGCCGAAGTCGCCACGTCTTCGCTGAGTGATATTATGTTTTTCTTGTTGTTGTTTTTCTTGATTATATCGACTTTGGCCAATCCAAATGTGATTAAAATGACATTGCCAAAAGCAAAATCCAACGAGAAAACCAACAAACAATACATAAGTTTGTCCGTTACCGAAGACAAAAAATTCTACATAGACAAGCAACCTGTTTCCTTTGAGGAATTAGAAATGACACTAATGTCAAAAATGAATACTGAAAAAGATCAAACAGTTATTGTTAGGATTCCTTTCAATCTTCAAGTTCAGGATTTGGTAGATGTTTTACAAATTGGGGTAAAAAACAATTTGAAATTCGTGATAGCAACTAGTCCTAAATAAAATTTTATAGAGGGATTTATCAAAACTTAATTTAAACAAAAATGCCTCGAATTCATTCCGAGGCATTTTTATATCTGTGTGAATCTGTTTAATCCTTGTTACCTGTGGCAAATTCTTTTAATTCAAATTGAAATTATAAACAATCTTGCCTACTTGTTTTTCTGGCGCATCGCTACTGGCATCCCATTTAGTATTCATTGCAGCAATTCTGGCTTGGTCTAACAAACATTTTGCAGTATTTGTAGAGCCTTTTATTCCAACAATAGCGCCAATTGTTCTTCCTGTTCTATCAACAGAAACTTCCACAACCACTTTTCCAGTTTCATTACAAGTGTATTTTGGAGCAGGTTTCGAAATCGCTTTTCGGTTTCCTAAAGAATAACCCGTTCCTCCACCAGAGCCGCCTCCTGAACCTCCGCCACTTCCTGCACCATAACCGCTTCCAGTCCCAATGCCGTTGCCCGTTCCGTTTCCGCCGCCAGTTCCTCCACCAGAACCTCCCGTTCCATAATAGCCATTAGAGCTTAAACTTCCGTTAGCTTTTCCTTTATTTCCAGCCGTTTTATCATCGCCATCACCGCCTTTGTTTGAACCTTTCATAATACTCGACAAAGCATCATTTGTATTGGTGGAAACTTTTGGTTTTGCAACAACTACTGGTTTTGGTTCTTCTTTTAAAACAGGAGTCGGTTTTACTGGTTTTTCTTTTTGCGGAATCACCACAGTTTCCTCAGTAGAATTATCCTGTGATAAAATAGACTCGTCCGGAGTCACTTGCGTTGGAGTTTGTTTGGCTTGATTTTTTACATCAAGAACCTCACTTTTGTAATTGGCTCCCGAACCTATATCGCTGTCGCCAAAGTTTACCGTAACGCCACCTCCACCACCACCGCCAGTAAGTTCTTCCAAGTTTGCCGGAGGCCAAAATCGGATGAAGAATAAAATCATCAATAGTGTTCCATACAAAAGGATGGATATTGCTAGCGATTTCTTTTGGTCAGATGAAATGGTCGAACTCATTTAAATTTAAATTTTTGAATACTTTAGTAAAACGTTGAAAATTACTAAAAATTATTAGAAGTAGAAAACTATAGAATCTAAGGTTTGTAAATTTCTCCGGAACTATGATCCTTTTTGGCGCCAGTTACACTACTCAAAACATTGATTTCATCTCTTAATTTCAAAACGCCAAGTAAAGCAAAAATGAGTGCTTCCTTGAATTCCAATATTTTAGCCGACGGAATTATAATTTCCATCTCAGGCAAATAGGATTGAATGCGGTCAATAATAAAATCATTGTAAGCACCTCCGCCAGTAATTAATACTCGACCTTTTTTGTTGGGCAAAGCCAAGGCTGTTTGCAAAGCCACGTGCTCTGTAAAAGTTCGTAATTTATCTTCAATAGAGATTTTATAGCTTTCAATAATTGGTAAAACAATTTCTTTTACTAATTCAAAACCCAATGATTTCGGAAATTTTAACTTGTAAAAATCCAACGAATTCAACTCGCTCAACAAATTTTCGTTTATGTCCCCAGTTCGAGAAAGTTTACCTTTATCGTCATAATTCAATCCCAATTGATTGGCATAAAAATTCAAAACTGTGTTTACTGGCGAAATATCAAAAGCAATTCTTTCGCTATTTTGTTCGAAAGACACATTCGAAAATCCGCCTAGATTCATACAATAATCGTATTCCGAAAATAAAATTTGGTCGCCAATAGGAACTAATGGAGCACCTTGACCGCCCAGTTTTACATCTTGAATCCTGAAATTGCAAACCACCGTTTGATGAATCAAAGTTGCAATTTCTGGCAAATTGCCAATTTGTAATGTCAAACCTTTTTCAGGTTGATGTAAAATAGTATGACCGTGAGAACAAACTGCATCGAGGTTCTCAATTTTATGTTTTTTGATAAAAGTAGAAATGATGGTAGCGAGAAGTTTGGTGTATGCTGCATTTAATTTTTCTAGCTCAGTTTCAGAATAGTCAACTGCTGATTTGAGTTGATTAATCCAGCTTTGGCTGTAGCCAATGGTTTCACTTTCAAGAATTTCAAAAGTCCATTTGGAGTCGTTTAAATGGAATTTAATATGAGATAAATCAATGCCATCCAAGGAGGTTCCTGACATAACTCCGATAACGTTGTAGTTATTTTTTTTCATTAGCCAAATTTACGTATCTAAATTGAAAAGTTCAGTATAAAAAATTATCTTTGAATATATTTTTATAGCAAAAAACAACATTTATTTTATATAATTATGGACTTTAATCTAACCGAAGAACAATTAATGGTGCAAAAAGCCGCCAGAGATTTTGCCCAAAATGAACTTTTGCCCGGTGTAATTGAAAGAGATGAAAAGCAAATTTTCCCGGCTGAGCAAATCAAAAAAATGGGCGAGCTTGGATTTATGGGAATGATGGTAGATCCAAAATACGGTGGAAGCGGACTCGACACGATTTCGTATGTGCTGGCAATGGAAGAAATATCTAAAGTTGACGCCTCAGCTTCGGTGGTGATGTCTGTCAATAATTCCCTTGTTTGTTGGGGTTTGCAGGCTTTTGGAACCGAAGAACAAAAACAACAATGGTTGCCACTTTTAGCTTCCGGCCAAATTCACGGTGCTTTTTGTTTGAGCGAACCCGAAGCAGGAAGTGATGCGACTTCACAAAAAACGACTGCTATTGATATGGGTGATTATTATTTGGTAAACGGTACAAAAAACTGGATTACCAACGGAAATACGGCTTCGTTTTATATTGTCATTGCCCAAACCGATGTCGAGAAAAAAAGCAAAGGAATCAATGCTTTGATTATGACTAAAGATATGCCCGGTTTTTCTGTGGGTCCAAAAGAACACAAAATGGGAATCCGTGGTTCAGATACACATTCTTTGATGTTCAATGACGTAAAAGTTCCAAAAGAAAATAGAATAGGGGAGGATGGTTTCGGATTCAAATTTGCGATGAAAACCTTGGCCGGAGGAAGAATTGGAATCGCATCGCAAGCATTGGGAATTGCTTCTGGAGCTTATGAATTGGCATTGAAATATTCGAAAGAGCGAAAAGCTTTTGGTACAGAAATCTGCAATCATCAAGCCATAGCATTTAAATTGGCTGATATGTTCGTCAATATTGAAGCGGCTCGTCATCTATGTTTGAAAGCAGCTTGGGACAAAGACAATCATCAGAATTATGATATTAGCGGAGCAATGGCAAAGCTTTTCGCTTCACAAACAGCTATGGATACGGCAGTCGAAGCAGTGCAAATTCACGGTGGAAATGGTTATGTTCGTGAATACCACGTCGAGCGAATGATGCGTGATGCCAAAATTACCCAAATTTATGAAGGCACTTCCGAAATTCAGAAAATCGTAATTTCCAGAAGTATTATTGCGGGGTAAATTTTATAAAACAGTAATTTACAAAACCCTTTCAGCTATTTTGAATTCTGAAAGGGTTTTTTGATTTGAAATTTTGCATACTTTTACGTCAACAGATTCTATTTTATGTACGAAGAATTAAAATATTGGTATTTGCGAGATCACAAATTGTTTCGAACATTGAGTTTTGGACAAATCAAACAATTGTGTATTATCACTGGTTTTAAAAAAGCGAAGAAGGGCGAAATTATTTATTTCTCCTCATCAGATTTGCCAAGGATTTTTCTCTTAAAAAAAGGAAATATCAAAATTGTGTCTGTGGATGAAGACGGAAATGAAACTATAAAAGACATCATCCAAAAAGGTGATTTGTTTGGTGAACTGACATTGGAAACCGACAATCAAAGTGACGAATATGCAAAAGTGCTTTCGGATGACGTTGCCATTTGCAGTTTTTTGATGTCGGATTTTGAGGATTTGTTACTACGGAATCCCAGTCTGGCATTGTCTTACACCAAGTTTGTGGGATTGAAAATGAAACGCATCAGAAACAGTTATTCTAATTTGATTTCTAAAGATGCCAAAACCAGATTGTACCAGTTTTTGAAAGATTGGGCGGATAAAGAAGGTAAAAAAGAAGGCAACAAGGTTACTATCGAAAATTACTTGACCCAAAATGATATTGCCCAAATTATTTGTACTTCTCGCCAAACTGCAACGCAATTGCTCAATGAAATGGAAGAAAAAGGAATGATTCAATACAACCGAAAAGAAATTAGTATTTCCGATATCACAAATTTGTGATTTCAACTAATTGGGCTCCATTGTAAACTAGCCGACATTTACTCTTAATCTATTGATTTACATTTGTCTTATCAAAATGTAACAATATGAAAACCAAACTTTTTTTACTCACTTTTCTAACATTCCTTTGTTCTTGTGAACAGGAAGGCGATTTGACTCAAGATGCAGTCCCTATAGTTGTTGATCAACCAAACACTGTAAATAAATACCAAGGAGTATTTCTTCCCACTTCAGGGATTAATGGCACCGGTATTGTGAAAATTTATTTGGAAAACAATCAATATAAATTGGCACTGGAAAATTACAGTATTAGTTCAGGTCCAGATTTGAAAGTGTATTTGTCTAAATCCAACACCCCAACTGAGTTTGTCAATTTAGGCAATTTGAATTCCGAGATAGTATATTTTATTCCGCAAAACGTTGATTTAAAGCAATACAAGTTCGTTCTCATTCACTGTCAACAGTACAATCATTTGTTTGCAGTTGCTCAATTAATTCAAAATTAAGGATATGAAAAAGGTATTTTTAATTTCCGCAATAATTTTAATTTCAAATTTCGCTTTTGCTCAAGGCTGTAGCGATGCTGGTATTTGTTCCATCGGACACGGTTTTCAATCAACGGATAAGGATGTAAAAAACACAATCGAAATCGCCACAATTTTTGGAGCTGGCGAATCTGACGTAAAATACTTTTCTCCTTACATTTCATATACAAGACAGATTAACGATAAAATCGAGTTGAGTACAAAAGTTACTTTTTCGACAGCAAGTGGAAGTTTTGGTACGCGTGGAGCATTTGGAGACGCTTTTTTGATTGGAAAATATTCGTTTGCAGCAAAAAACAACACCCAATGGAGCACTTTACTAGGATGGAAACTGCCTTTTACAAGTTCCAATTTAAAGATTAATGGGTATTCACTTCCATTGGATTATCAATCGAGTTTGGGAACATTTGATTTGTTTTTAGGGACTAATTTTAAATATAGGAAGTGGGATTTTAATGCGGCTCTTCAAATACCCGTTTTCAACAACAACAAAAACTCTTACTTTGCAGCCTATTCTGGAACTGACGATTTCCCGACCACGAATTTATTCGAACGAAAATCCGATGCTTTGTTTCGGGCAACTTACACTTTAAATACTAAAAACCAAAAATTCAGTTTCAAACCTAATGTCTTATTTATTTATCACCTTGGCGAAGACAGTTTTGAAAATATTTTTGGTAAAAGAGAAAATTTTGTTGGGTCAGAAGGATTGACAATCAACGGAAACCTAATAAGCACATACAATATTAGCGAACAAAAAAGTATAGAACTTTCAATCGCTGCACCTTTTGTTGTGAGAGACATTCGTCCAGATGGATTGACCAGAAGTTTTGTTTTGGCACTTCATTATAAAATTTCATTTTAATACCAAATACCCAAAATTATGAACAAGCAAATTTTTGTTTTATTTATTTCATTTTGCACGATGACAATTGCTGCTCAAACAGCAACAAAAAGAACAACTGAATTCAATCTAGAAAACAAAATAGCCATTCAGGGATATGATCCTGTGTCTTATTTTAAAGGTAAACCATTAAAAGGGAAGAAGGAAATTACAACAACTTATGAAGGTATTCTTTATAATTTCTCATCGGTTGCAAATAGAGAAGTGTTTCTAAAAAAACCTACGAGTTATGAACCGCAATTTGGCGGTTGGTGTGCTTATGCGATGGGAAGTTCCGGCGATAAAGTGGAGATTAATCCGGAAACTTTTAAAATTTTAGACGGAAAATTGTATTTGTTTTACAATGCTTACTTTAACAATACATTAAAAAGTTGGAATAAAGATGAAGTGAACTTAAAGAAAAAAGCAGAATCGAATTGGAAAAAATTTACAAACTAGATAATATGAAAACACTAATTTGGATTGTTCGAATTGTTGCAGCAGCAATATTATTGCAAACATTATATTTTAAATTTACGGGCGCCGAAGAAAGCGTCTATATTTTCTCCACTTTAGGGATGGAACCTTATGGAAGAATAGGTTCTGGAATTGGAGAATTGATTGCCGCTGTTTTAATCTTAGTTCCAAGAACCACTTTGATTGGTGCAATAATGGGTTCAGGTGTAATGATTGGAGCTCTATTTTCGCATCTATTTGTATTAGGAATTGAAGTGCAAAATGATGGTGGGGTATTGTTTACTTTGGCAATAATTACCTTTCTTTGTTGTATGTTTTTAATTTTTCAAAACAGAAACGGAATCCCTGATTTATTAAAATTTAAATTTTAGAAATGATATTGTCCTCGATAAAAAATAATCTCGACGAATTGATTGATTTACTCAAGCAATTGTCTAATGCGGAATATTCAAATCCTTGTTTTCAATTGGGTAATTCGAGCATTGGTGAACACACCAGACATAGTATCGAGCTGTTCCAATGTCTCCAAAATCAGTATGAATCGGGAGTAATTAATTACGATCAAAGACAAAGAAATGTTCTAATCCAGACCAACACTGATTTTGCAATTGAAAAAATAGTTGCTATCCAAAACAATTTGGACAAGAAAAACAAAAATATGGTTTTACATCAGAAAATTGATGGCAACGAAATCCAAACAGAAAGCAATTATTACAGAGAATTGCTCTATAATTTTGAACATTGCATTCATCATCAAGCCTTGATAAAAGTCGCAGTTTTGCAGTTTTCAACCATCGAAATCGATGAAAATTTTGGTGTTGCACGTTCCACAATCGAATATAGAAAACAATGTGCACAGTAAGTTTTGTTGCTAATAATGGCAAAGTTATAATCACTTCTAACCGAGATGAAAAAGTGTTGAGGCCAAACGCTATTGGACCTCGAAATTATTTGATAAACAACAAAAATATCATTTTTCCAAAAGATTCAAAAGCTGGCGGAACTTGGTTTGCCGTTGATGAAAACGGAACAGTTTTGGTTTTGTTGAATGGAGCCAATGAAAAACACCAAGTAGCACTTCCGTACAGAAAAAGCCGTGGTTTGATTGTTTTAGATATGATTGGCAGCTTGTCGCCAAAGGATTTTTGGCAAGAAATAAATTTGGAAAATATAGAACCTTTTACCTTGGTTTTATTCCAAAATAACGAACTTTTTCAGCTGCGCTGGAATGGAAAAGTGAAAGAAATAACCCCTTTGGATGCTAATAAAAACCACGTTTGGTCATCGGCGACTTTGTATCCAAAGGACATTCGAGAAAATCGCTCCGATTGGTTTTACACTTTTTTAGATTCAAATCCAGCAGTTTCAGAAAAGGAAATGTTTGATTTTCATCGGTACACGGAAGCCGAAAATCAAGAAAATGGCTTGGTAATTAATCGCAACGAGGAATTAAAAACCTTGAGTATTACTCAATCTGTGACCGAAATGAATAAAGTCGTTATATTGCATTGCGATTTGATAGCAAAAGAGAATTTCGAAACTTCTTTCATAATAATTTAAAAACTTGAAACTTTTTCTCCACAAATTAACCCATTGGGAATATTGGCCTTTTCAGGTTGTTTATATTCCAATTTATTTTCTTTGGACATATT
>DAORUG010000095.1:0-11599 GCA_035433125.1 Flavobacterium sp. | reverse complement strand
TCCAGAGAAGTTCGTTCTCCCTCATTATCACCTGACAAAACCTTGATTTGATAAGTCTGACTCAATTCCTTGAAAAGCTCAGCTAAACCCTCTCTGTATTGATTGTTGAAAATGTATTTACCTAAATAGATTTCATTAATCTTGATGTGAACCGATGTTTGTTGAATGTTATTTTCCTCATTTTTGCTTACAAATTCTGCCGAACCAACCTGTATTAGAATTCCATCAACATTGGCTTGAATTCCTTTACCTGTGATTTCTTCAAAATCATTGATTTTGATTCTTTTACATTCTGGTAAAAAATCATATAACATCCGACTCAATGGATGATTTGAGGCTCGAAGAACGTTTTTTAAAATAATTAAATTATCGCCTGAAAGCAAGATTCCTTCATAAGAAACATTAGATTTTTTATTAGTGGTAATTGTCCCTGTTTTGTCAAAAACTATAGTATCGACTTTAGCTAATTGCTCTATAACCAATGCGTTTTTGAGGTAAAATTTCTTTTTGCCAAAAATTCGCAAAACATTACCCATCGTAAAAGGCGCTGTCAATGCCAAGGCACAAGGGCAAGCCACAATCAACACTGCTGTAAAAACATTGAAAGCAATATTAGCATCAATAAAAATCCAATAGCCAAATCCCGCAAAAGCAATTATCAAGAGTATTGGCGTAAAATAATGACTAATAGTATCGGTGATGGACTTGTATTTTTGGTCTACATTTTTCTGAAAAACATCGTTACTCCACAATTGCGTTAAATAACTTTGCGAGACAGAATGCAAAACTTCCATTTCAATCACTTTTCCTATCTGTTTTCCGCCGGCAAAAACTTTATCACCTGACTTTTTAGTGATAGGAATAGCTTCTCCGGTAACAAAACTATAATCAATTTCAGCTTTGTCCGAAATTAAAATACCATCTACAGGAATCAATTCTTGGTTTCTAATCAAAAGTCGATTTCCTTTTTCAATATCATAAATCGGAACACTTTCTTCCGAAAAATCACTGTTGATTCTGGTGATTGCAATGGGAAAATAGGATTTGAAATCCCTTTCGAAACTCAAGAAACTATAGGTTTTGATTTGGAACATTTTGCCCAAAAGCATAAAGAAAATCAAACCCGTCAAGCTATCGAAAAACCCAGAACCATAATCCATTACGATATCAAAAGTGCTTCGGATAAAGAAAATAATAATTCCTAAAGCGATTGGAATATCAATATTCAACATTCCCGATTTGATGCTTTTATAAGCCGAAACATAATAACCGCTGGCAGAATACAAAAAAGAAGGCAACGACAAAGCGAAAATTAACCAACGAAAAAATGGTTTATACGTTTCCAACCAAAACTCTTTGACTTCAAAATATTCAGGGAAAGAAAGGAGCATAATATTGCCAAAACAAAAGAAAGCTAAACCTAATTTATAAGTCAAACTTCTATCGACATTGTTTTTTCCCGTTTCATAATTTTCCAAACTAATGTAGGGTTCATAACCAATAGAACTCAATAAATGCACAATACTTTTTAGTGAAACAATTTCTGGATTGAAAGTAATACGAACATTTTTCTGAGGAAAATTAACTTGCGAAGTGTTAATTCCTTTTTGTAATTTTTGAAGATTTTCGAGAATCCAAATGCACGAACTACAGTGAATATGCGGAATACTTAAGGAAACAATAGCGGTTTTTTCTTCTTGAAATTCTAAAAGTTTAGCTACAATACTTTCATTGTCTAAAAAATCATATTTACCTTTAATATCTAGAGGTGTTGCTCCTGGAGATTTTTCGAAATCATAATAACAAGACATATCATTGAGACTAAAAATTTCGTACACAGTTTTACAACCGTTGCAACAGAAAATTTTTTCATCAAAGATAATTTGGTCCTCTTTTACAACATCCAACCCACAGTGGAAACAGCTATTTATGTCCATTAACTTTTCTATTTTTTCAGGTCACAAATATAATAGGTGAAAAAATTAAAAATATGATATTTATCATATAATTTTGTAGATTTGCAATAGTAAAATAATATTTTCATTTATGGGTAAATGTGAACAGTGTATAGTTAGAGAATTTAGCTCTTTGAAAGCGCTAAATAAAGACGAGCTACTCAAGCTCGCCGAATGCAAAACCTCCTATACCATAAAAAAAGGAAGTCCCATATTTGAAGAAGGAGATATTGTAAATGGGATTTATTGCGTTACTACGGGTGCTTGCAAATTGTCAAAATTAAGTCCTAACGGAAAAGATCAAATCATAAAATTAGTAAAAGCAGGGGAATTACTCGGACAACGTTCTATGATTAGTGATGAACCCGCAAATTTGAGCGCAGTAGCTCTCGAAGATATGGAAGTATGCTTTATTCCGAAAAGCGAAGTTTTGAGTATGTTCGACACCAACAATCAGTTTTCGATGAATCTGATGAAAACAATTTGTGGCGATTTGAAAGAAGCCAGCGAACATATGATTTCTATTTCTCAAAAAACGGTAAAAGAACGTTTGGCAGAAACCCTCGTTTATCTTGAAGAAACTTTTGGCAAAAACGATGATGGTTCTTTACGAATCCAACTATCGCGTGAAGAATTGGCAGGAATGATAGGAACAGCGACCGAAAGTTGTATTCGATTACTTTCCGATTTTAATAAAAATGGATTGATTGGATTGATTGGTAAAAAAATAGTAATTAAAGATCTAGCAAAACTGAAGAGAATTGCGGATATCGTATAAATTTTAGTCTCTCACCTTAAAATGATATTTGAAAACCAAAGATTTTCAAATATCATTTTTTTTTGCTTTATTCTCAAATTTTAAGAAAATTCTTTTAGTCCCAATTCCAAAACTTTAACTTTCATTTATAAAAAAAATTAAGGTTAACTTGTACACAAATTCTAAATTTGCAAAATGAATTGGATTCGGAAAAATTTTGTTTTTATTGGACTTATACTAGTTTTTTCATTTGCCTTTAGCGTAAACGAAGTTTCTGTTTCAAACACTCCTGTAGAAAAAAGCAAAACGTCACTTTCTGTCGAAAAAGTTCATTCTTCGGCTTTTATTGAACCACAAGCGAGCCATAATCTTAGTGCTACTTCAAAAACTCCCGGTTTTTCATTTTCGAAATATCTGGAAAATTATCTGGTAAGTATTCCTGATTTGAAAATTGGAATCCCCTTTACCTTTTTTGCAAACCAAGACATCAATCGATGCGAAATGGTTTCGCTCCTACTCTTTCCTTTCCATATTTTTTGGTAATTTAAAGCATTTATCCACCTAATTCTGAAGAAATACAGTTTCTTCTTTGAGCTAATATCTCTTGGATATTGAGTTCATTTTATGCTTTATATAAATTTCAAAAAACAAAAACACATGGATACATCTGTAACAATAATAGGTCTTATCATAACAATTTTAATCGGAATTCCGCTTTTCTATGCGATGCGATCCAATTCGATTAACAAGGCCAAAATCAAAGAAATAATGAACAAATTCAGCCAAAACAATCGTTTCAACTTTGAAAAAACAGAAACGCAAAACAAAAAAGTTTTGGCCTTAGACGAAAAAAGCAAAGGCTTTTTATTAATTGACTTTAACTCTAAGGAAAAAGAAGTCGTGAATTTTATAGACTTAAACACGGTGGAATCCTGCAAACTTGCCATTACAGCCGAGGGCAATTCCAACACCATTGAAAAAATTGATTTTGAATTTCACAAAAAGGATAAAAAAACAGAAACCTTTCCGTTTTACAAAATCGAAAACGACCAAATGGGTCAAGTCTGTTTACACGAAGACCATCAATTGGCAAAAAAATGGAGGGAGATTATTCAGGATTGCATTTCAAGTTAGCATTTTATGATTATTAATTCACAAAAAAAGAGGCCTTAAAAAAGCCTCTTTTTCTTTGTAAACTATTTTTATAAAAACTACAACTTCTTGGCTTCGTTCCAAAAAATATCCATCTCCGCCAAAGTCATATCCATTAAGGGTTTGCCTAATTCGCTAGCTTTGCTCTCTAAATATTGAAATCTTTTGATGAATTTTTTGTTGGTTCGCTCCAAAGCATCTTCGGGATTGATGTTCAAAAATCGAGCGTAATTGATCATTGAAAACAGAACATCGCCAAATTCGGATTCCATTTTATCCTGATTTCCGGCTTCTACTTCCACTTGAAGTTCAGCCAATTCCTCCTGAACTTTATCCCAAACCTGATGCGGTTCTTCCCAATCAAAACCAACTCCTTTAACTTTGTCCTGAATTCGACTTGCTTTTACCAATGCTGGTAAACTTTTTGGAACGCCCTCGAGAACGGATTTTTTTCCTTCTTTTAGTTTGAGTTTCTCCCAATTTTGCTTGACTTCCTCTTCATCATTCACTACAACATCACTGTAAATATGCGGATGACGGTGAATGAGTTTTTCGCAAATTTCGTTGCATACATCTGCAATATCAAAATCATTGGTTTCACTTCCAATTTTGGCATAAAAAACAATATGCAACAATAAATCGCCTAACTCTTTTTTGACTTCGTTCAAATCATTATCCAAAATAGCATCGCCCAATTCGTAGGTTTCTTCGATGGTCAAATGGCGTAAAGTTTGAAGCGTTTGCTTCATGTCCCAAGGACATTTTTCGCGCAAATCATCCATAATAATCAATAATCGTTCGAAAGCTTGGAGTTGGTTTTGTCTTGAGTTCATTGCGTCTAGGTTTTGTGTAAAAATAAGAAATCCTGTCAGGAAAACATCGTGACAGGATTAAAATATGTTTTAGAAAGTTACATTATGCTTTCTTGGCTTTTGCTTTTTTCGCTGGAGTTTTTGCTTTTTCGGCAACCACTTCTTCAACAACGCTTTCTTTAATTTCTTCAGCATTCTCAATTTTAGGTTCGTCTTTAGAAACCATCCCTTTGGATTGAAGCAAGTTATACCAACTCAAAACTTTCTTAATATCTGATGGATATACTCGTTCAGAATCGTATTCTGGAAGAATCTCTAAAAAATAAGCAATCAACGTAGCATTGTCTTCTTTATGCGAAATGGCTGGCCCTTCATTTTCTTTGATGGCGATATTGCGCATTACCTCGGCCAATGGTTTCTCTTCGTTGATAGTGTAAATTGAAATTTCAGACAATAAACTAACGTTAACTTTCAATCCAACGCTAATTTTTTTTCCATCGACTAAAGATTCAGCCAAAAAGCCAGTGCGAGTTTGAACTTTTAGCGCATACAAACCTGGTTTCCCTGAAATTGATAATATTTTTTCTAAATTCATTTTAAATTATATTTTTATTGATATAGTAATTGATATTGAACGTTTATCTTCCTTTTTTGTTGCAAAATTTCATACGATAATCCGGTCTGGTTTTGCCATCCATAATGTTCTGCAATTTCTTTTTAACTAATTGTCTTTTCAGCGTCGAAATCAAATCGGTAAACAAGATTCCTTCGATATGATCGTATTCATGTTGAATGACACGAGCAATCAAACCATCGAAAACTTCGGTTTTTACATTAAAATCTTCGTCGCAATACTCAATGGTGATTTTTTCGTTGCGATACACTTCTTCACGGACATCAGGAATACTGAGACAGCCTTCGTTAAAACTCCATAATTCGCCTTCTTCTTTCAACATTTTGGCATTGATAAAAGTGCGTTTGAATCCTTTTAACTGGTTTTGTTCCTCTGATGGCAAATCTTCATCATCACTAAACGGGGTAGTGTCAATCACAAAAAGACGAATGTTCAAACCTACTTGTTGAGCTGCAAGCCCAACTCCATAAGCATTATACATCGTTTCATACATGTTTGCAATAGTTTCTTTCAGGTTGGGATACTCCGAAGTAATC
Organism: Flavobacterium sp.; assembly: GCA_035433125.1. Classification (GTDB taxonomy): domain Bacteria; phylum Bacteroidota; class Bacteroidia; order Flavobacteriales; family Flavobacteriaceae; genus Flavobacterium. The sequence continues at coordinate 5,753 of DAORUG010000095.1, read as the reverse complement.
TCCTCTCCTACCTTTCTTAAAACTGGATCGCCATATCCTACAATTGGTAAAATCATTAATTTTGTATTAAATATTATCTACTGCAAATTCTAAATCTCTCATCTAATTTTCAGTTTGCAAAAATAGTAAAAAAATGCGCATTCAATATATTCATGATTAATATTTAAATTTAGTTTAGAAATCTAAGCCCTATATGCTATTATAATATCACTCAATTCTTACCTTTGCAAACAATCCAAATAGAATATGTTATCAAAGATAAAGGAATTTACTATTGGTACTAATTTGTACAATGCTCTCAAAGTAGTCCTTTCTGCAGTTATCCCTGCGTTTCTATTTTCGTATTTAGGCAATTTAGAAATTGGATTAACCATAGCCATTGGTGCCTTATTCACATTTCCGAGTGATACTCCCAGTAATTTGAAACATAAAATTAATGGTTTACTGGTAACGGTTTTTATTCTGGCTGGAGTGAATTTATTAATTAATGCCACTTATCCGTATCCCATTCTTTTTTACCCCGTATTTGCCATTTTAGTCTTCATTTTATCCATGCTGGCTGTTTATGGACAACGAGCTACAATGGTTGCTTTTTCGGCATTAATGATACTTTCCATTTCGCTTGCACACACTCACAAAGGTTTAGAAATGCTGCAACACTCAGGACTTTTGCTCTGTGGAGGCTTGTTCTATCTTTTAATTTCTATTATTTTTTATTACATCAATCCGCATCGCTATACCGAGTTACAAATTGTTGAATGTATCAAATTGACATCAAAATATTTGAAATTAAGAGGTGATTTGTGGGAATTGAATTCCGACCGAAAAGAAATTACCCGAAAACAATTGATTCTTCAGGTTGAATTGAATAATATTCATGAAAATATCAGAGAAATACTGGTTCGAAATCGAACAGATTATGGCTCTTCACATCAAAACAGGAAAATGCTTTTGGCTTTTATGTCCTTGGTCGAAATAATGGAATTAGCCGTATCTACTTCGTTTGATCATAATAAACTACATCAAAAATTCGATGCCCATCCAAAAGTATTAATGACCTATCAAAGCTTAGCCTACAATCTGGCCAAAAATTTAAAGTCGTTATCCAAAAAAATTAAAAAAAGAAAACAATACATTCAAAAAAACAATTTAATCGAAAATTTATTTTCCTTCGAATTTGCCATTGCCGATTACGAAAAAACACTTGGCGAAGCGGAAGCCTCAGAAGGTGTTCATATGCTCTCTAATATGTTGCATTATGCCGAAAAACAGGTAGAAAAAATAAAAACTCTGGAGCGTGCATATACCTCGACCATTAAACTCAAAGACCTAAATGGAAGAGATAAAGATTTAGAAAAATTAACCATTTCGCATTATTATCCGTTAAACACTTTGGTCGAAAATTTCAGCTTTTCCTCCCTTGAATTCCGACATTCGTTGAGAATCACCACAACCTTATTAATAGGATTGATAATTGGAAAAGTGCTGCCGTTTGAAAATGTGTATTGGATATTATTGACCATCGTAGTGATTATGAGACCCGGTTATGGTCTCACAAAAGAAAGAACATTAAATCGATTTTTAGGAACCCTGATCGGAGGCGTTTTGGGTTTTGCCGTTTTAGCTTTAGAACCAAGTTCGACTATTCTTGCCGCGCTAACAATACTTTTTTTGATTTTAGGACTAACCTTTAATCCTTCAAATTATAAAATCGGCACTACTTTTATCACTTTACATGTTATTTTTATTTTTGCCATATTAAATTCAAGCGACGGCAACATTATTCTGTATCGTGTTTTAGACACTTTTGTTGGAGCAATTTTGGCTATTTTGGCCAATCATTTTTTGTGGCCGTATTGGGAATCGTTAAATACTAATGAAAACATCAAAAATTCTATCGAAGCCAATAGAAATTATTTAAAACAAATTTCTATTCTTTATAATAACAAAGAAGGTATAAATGCAAAATATCGGCTCGCAAGAAATCAGGCTTTTATAGAAATCGGCAACCTGATGGCATCTTTTCAAAGAATGCTGCAAGAACCCAAATCGAAGCAAGACAAATTGCAACAGGTGTATAAATTTACAGTTGTCAACAATGCTTTACTTTCGTCTGCGGCTTCGTTAGGTACTTATACGCAATCGCATAAAACCACCAAAGCCTCTGAATCATTCAATATTATATTCAACAAAATAATAAAAAATCTAGATTCTGCTATTTCCATTTTGAAAGACGAGAATAATCAAATCGAAAACGATACGGAAATTGATGAAAATTTAAATAATAGTTTAATTGAATTAAAGAAAATTCGGGAGCAAGAATTAGCTCAAGGAAGTGATGTCAATAGCGAGGCTTTCAAACACAAAATGCGAGAAGCACAATTGGTAATCGAACAATTAATTTGGTTAACCAATTTATCCGAAAACATTCTAAAAACCACAAAAGTGCTATTAAAAACCGAAAAACAACCTGACAATAATCCTCTTAAAACATTTTTCGGGTCAAATAATCCTGAAGCATAATGGTAGCCGATATTTCGTCAATGAGTGCTTTGTTTTGGCGTTGTTTTTTACTCATCCCATTGTCAATCATCGACTGGAAAGCCATTTTTGAAGTAAACCGTTCGTCCACTCGAATGACTTTCATATCTGGGAAATGATTGGTAAAATGCGTCACAAAACCTTTAATTATAGAAGCACTTTCGGATGGTTGGCCGTTCATTTGTTTGGGTTCGCCAATGAGCACTGCTTCGACCTTTTCTTTGGAAAAATAATCTTTTAAAAATTCAATGGCGGTTGCCGATGGAATGGTCGTCAATCCTGAAGCGATAATTTGCAATTCATCAGTAACGGCTATTCCGGTTCGTTTTTGTCCGTAATCTATGGCGAGTATTCTTGGCATTTTAAAATGAGTTTCTGTATTTGATAAATCCAAAAACTAAAATAGATTTTTGCTTCACGTCGATTTTATAAACAGATACATACCCTTTAAAAACATAATCTCTTATGTTTTCATCACCACTAGAATAAATCGATTCTTTAAAATGAAAAGGCTGTTTCAGATCTTTCTTGATGTTTTTTATCAAGTCTTTTCTAAATTTTAAAGCAGCTCGAGGTTTGTCTTTATAAATGTAGCGAACTTGGTCTATCACATCTAATTGAAAAACTTTACTGAATTTTATTGTCATATTCCGTAAAAATTTCGTCCATCATTAGATCTAATTCATCTGCAGAACAAAATTCTGCAGTTCCGTTATTGATTTTAGCTAATTCTAAATCCAATTTTTTCTTATTTCTATCAAAATCGGGATCTTCCTGAACAATTTTCAATTCATCCGAAGAGAAAGAACTCAATAATTCCAAGATTTTGGCTTTGATGTTGGGCTGAAATTCTAATCTAATAGTTTCCATAATGAATCGATTTAAAGTACAAATATATAACATTTTCCATTCGATTTGACTTTTTGGTTTTGGCTAAAAATGGTATATTTGCCAAAAATTAATCAAAAATGAACGAATTACAATCCATAATAGAACAAGCATGGGAAAACCGTGCTTTGTTACAAGAAACAAAAACAACTGATGCCATCAGATCAGTCATTGAATTATTAGATGCAGGGAAATTACGTGTAGCTGAGCCTGTTGGCGAAGGTTGGCAAGTAAACGAATGGGTAAAAAAAGCAGTTGTTTTGTATTTCCCAATCCAAAAAATGGAAACATTAGAAGCTGGAATTTTCGAATACAACGACAAAATGTTGCTAAAAAGAGATTATGCTGACAAAGGAGTTCGTGTGGTTCCGGGAGCATCTGCTCGTTATGGAGCATTTCTTGCTAGCGGTGTAATTATGATGCCAAGTTACGTAAACATTGGTGCTTATGTAGATTCTGGAACTATGGTAGATACTTGGGCAACTGTTGGTAGTTGTGCCCAAATTGGTAAAGACGTTCACCTTTCTGGCGGAGTTGGAATTGGTGGTGTTTTAGAGCCTTTGCAAGCTGCACCGGTAATTATCGAAGATGGTGCTTTTATTGGTTCTCGTTGTATCATTGTTGAAGGAGTACACGTTGGAAAAGAAGCAGTTCTAGGAGCAAACGTTTGCTTGACAGCTTCAACAAAAATTATTGACGTAACTGGCGAAACTCCAGTTGAAAGAAAAGGATTCGTTCCTGCTCGTTCCGTTGTAATTCCTGGAAGTTATACTAAAAAATTCGCTGCTGGTGATTTTCAAGTGCCTTGCGCCTTGATTATCGGTACACGTAAACCTTCAACTGATTTGAAAACATCATTAAATAATGCGTTGCGTGAATATGACGTTGCTGTATAAATTTTAAATCTCAATATTTTAAATTCCAAATCCCAATTGACAAGTCGATTGGAATTTGGAATTTTTATTTAAAACTAATTCCTGAATATTGATTTTTTTTGCTTCAATTTGTATTGTTAAAAATCGATTCCTTCTTCGTATGAAAATACTAGTTATTCAACAAAAAATGATTGGCGATGTGCTGGTAAGCAGCATTATTTGCAATAATTTGCGCAAAGCGTATCCCGATGCCCAAATCGATTATTTGGTTTATGAATCGACGATTCCGGTTTTGGAAGGCAATCCAAATATTGACAATGTTCTCTTGTTTCAGGAAAAACATCGCAAAAGCAAAAGAGAATTCCTGAATTTGGCTCACGAAATTCGAGGTATCAAATACGATTTATTGATTGACGCTTATTCCAAGTTGGAGAGCTGGCTGATCGTTTTGTTGAGCGGAGCAAAAAGAAAAATTTCCTACAAAAAACCGGGACGCACTTTTTTATACACCGACAATGTTCCTTTTGCCGAATTTCCAAAAACTAATTTGGGATTGGCTATCGAAAGACGACTTTCGTTGTTGGAACCGCTTGACTTGAAAATTGAAGTTGATGCTTTTCCAAAGTTATATGTAACCGATAAAGAAAATCAAGATGCGATTGCGCTTTTTGAATATCATCACCTAAAAAAAGACAGAAAAACAGTAATGATTAGCCTTTTGGGAAGCGAAAAACTAAAAACGTATCCTTTGGAATATATGGCGAAAGTAGTTGATTTCATTGCCGATAATCAAGAGGTGAATATTCTTTTTAATTATTTTCCAAAACAAATCAAGGACGCCAAAATCGTTTTTGATGCTTGCAAACCTTCTACACAGGAAAAAATCTATTTTGATTTATTGGGAAATGATTTGCGTTCCTTTATTGCGATAATGAACAATTGCGATTTGATTATTGGCAACGATGGTGGCGCCATCAATATGGCAAAAGCATTAGAAAAATCCTCTTTCATTATTTTCTCCCCTTGGATTGAAAAGAAAATTTGGGCCACTCTCGAAGACGGATTGCATCATATTTCAGTACATTTGAATGACTTTAAACCCAAATTATTGGCTTCGAAAACGGAGAAAGAACTCAAAAAAAATGCTCTTTCTTTGTATCAAGAATTCGAACCAGAATTGTTCAAGGATAAAATTGAATTGTTTTTGAAACAGAATCTTTAAATCAAGATTTCCAGAATTTCAATTTCTTTTTTAAGCGTCTTTTTTTAGCAAAACGCTCTTGAAAATCATTCGTGTAAAACCACATTTTTTCGAAAATTTCTGCTTCCGTTTGAGCTGGATATAATTTGGAATATTCGTTACTCATTACAGCAATCATTTCTTTTTTTGGACTTAAATGACTGAGGTTTTTCATTCTGGAATCAAAATCCATACTGTCGTGAAAATTC
>DAORUG010000094.1:0-11666 GCA_035433125.1 Flavobacterium sp. | reverse complement strand
AGGTCATTGCGGTTCTTTCGAGAATGGTTTTCGTTTTTTCATCGGTAGCAAGGTTCATATCAAAAACAATTTCGACAGCACTTATTCTTCTGGGTTCGGCTTGCATAATTTTGGTCACAGCAGCCGTTGAACCGGTAAAATCGACATTTAAATCTCTTGCTTTGATTCCCATAACGGTCATCATGCAACTGGCCAAAGCATTGGCAACAGTATCGGTTGGTGAAAAGGCTTCCCCTTTTCCGTTATTGTCTAATGGTGCGTCCGAAATGATTTCGCTACCCGATTGCAAGTGTATTGACGAAGTTCTTAAATCGCCTAAATAGGTTACTTTTGAGGTCATAATTTGTTGTTATATCTATTTATTTTTTAATTCAACGGATTTTAATCCGTTGCTGTAATATTCTTATTTTATTCCAACGGATTGAAATCCGTTGCTACAATATAAACCGTTCCTACGGAGCTTTTACATACTAATTATATTTTTGCCTCTCTATTTTTCTAAAATCTACATTCTGAAATCTGCCAACTTTCTATTCAACTTCTTTTATGGTTAAATCTATATCGTAATGCAAGATATAAATTCCTTTATTGGTATATCCTCCATCCGGTTTTTTATAATATTCAAACTTGTTATCGACTTGCTCTGTAGCTGTAGAATCGACCGTTTCCTGATAACTTTTCCCTTGTGACAAACGCATTAACGTATCAAAAGTCACATCAAAACCACGAGTGGCATACGTGCTGGGCGAAATTTTGTTTTTCTTTCTGTATTCTTTTTCGAAAATTAGCGCTTCGGTTGATTCGTTTTCACGAGTTATCGAAGGATACATCAGTTTCAATTTGGTTAAATTTTCAAAACTAATTTCATCTGTATCCAAGGTTTCGTTAGGTTCAAAAATAACCAATTCTACACTATAACTAGCCATAACACTCATCATTGTTGCCATAGTCGTTTTGATCATTCCTGTGTTTTCTGTAGCTAAAACAACATAATTCATCTTGTCTTTTACAAACAAACTCTTCAAATTTGCCGCAGATAAACTTCCGTTTTCTTGTAGACTGGCAAATTGTACTTGACTATAATTTTGCTGAATAAATTGGGTTGCCGATTCTTTTTTCTTATCGACAACGGCAATAATATTTCCTCCTTTGGCAATCATATAATCGAAAACGGCTCTTTTCAAAGCATCCGCAGTTGGGATAGTTTGATATAAATTAGGTAAAGATTCTCCAATATCTTTCGATAAAGGTGAAATCACGGCAACATTAGTATTACTCAATAAAGCAGCGGTTTTTTCGACATTGTTTTGATAAAAAGGACCAATTATGGCATCGACTGTTTCCAGATTATGTTGTTGATGAATAGCCGAAATATTCGAACTGTTTTTGGTTTCCTGTGAATCAAAAATGCTAATATCAACAGGAATTCCGATACTTTTGGCGGAATCTATTGCTATCAAAGCACCAGAATAAAAATCCAAAGTCATATTCAAAAACTTGTCCTTCTTTAAACGATTGGTAATTGAATTCACCGTATCTCCTTCGATTTTAGTCAAATTAAAAGGCAATAACAACACCATTTTTTTTCTGTCATTCGAGTTTTTTGATAATGAAGTGTACGTTTTTTTAATTTCAACTTCCTTCGGAATCGCAGCATATTCAGACACTTTGATTTCCATTCCAATTTCCACACCATTGGCTAAGGCTGGATTCAAAAATAGAAATTCGTCCTGTGACAAACCTGACATTTTTGACAAGCTATACAAGGTCTCCTTAGGTTTTACAACATAAGTTATATAATTTACTTTTGGAACAATAGGTTTCACCATTTCCTTTTGAGGTGCTGCAGCTACTACTTTTGGAGCGGTTCCTTTGATTATTAATTTTTGTCCAATAGCCAAATTAGGAATGATTTCAGGATTGCGTTTTTCCAATTCTTCGATGGTTACTCCATACTTTTTGGCAATAGAATATTTGGTTTCTTTGGGAAGCACTTCGTGATACACGACTTTTTCGGGAGTTGAAACTGTCGTTTTTGCAACTGCATTTGAAGGTATTACAAGAGTTTGACCTATTTGCAATCCTAGTTTTTCTAAATCGGGATTGGCGTTTTTCAAGGCTTCATCTGAAACTCCGTATTTTTTTTCAATACCAAATAAAGTTTCTTTAGGTTCTACTTTGTGCGTTATCACTTTAGAATTTGGTCTCTTTGTATTTCCTTTTTTAGGAATCAACAAAACGCTATTGGGTTTTAAACCACTCTGCGCATCGGGGTTTAATTGATAAATATCATAAGGTGTGACATTGTATTTTTGGGCAATTTGTGCAATGGTTTCGCCTTTTACAACCTTGTGAGTTGTGTTTTTTTCTTGAGAAAAACTGTTTAAAGAAAAAACCAAAGTAACTAAACACGCTGTTATAAAATATTTCATCCTTTTGTTATTGTAAAAAAATTAGTTTTCAAATATAGTAAAACGGTATCAAATTTTATTCCAAAATCTGATACCGTTTTTATATAATTCACATAATTGTCATTCGAAAACAATCACTATTTTGTTATTCCCACTCGATAGTTGCAGGTGGTTTTGAGCTAATATCATAAACAACTCTATTCACACCTTTCACTTTATTGATAATATCGTTAGAGACTTTCATCAGGAATTCATAAGGCAAATGTACCCAATCAGCGGTCATTCCGTCTGTAGATTGTACGGCTCGAAGCGCTACCACTTTTTCGTAAGTACGCTCATCACCCATTACTCCTACACTATTTACAGGAAGCAAAATAGCTCCAGCTTGCCAAACTTGATCGTACAATCCCCAAGATTTTAATCCGTCGATAAAAACTTTATCTACTTCTTGCAAAATACGAACTTTTTCCAATGTGATATCTCCTAAAATACGAATCGATAATCCGGGTCCCGGAAAAGGATGTCTTCCTAATAATTCGGGATCTATTCCTAATGTTGCTCCTACTCTACGCACTTCGTCTTTGAAAAGCATACGCAAAGGTTCTACCACTTGCAACTTCATATAATCTGGCAAACCACCTACATTGTGATGCGATTTGATAGTTGCCGATGGTCCTTTTACCGAAACCGATTCGATTACGTCAGGATAAATGGTTCCTTGTGCCAACCATTTTACGTCTTCAATGCGATGCGATTCCACATCAAAAACTTCAATAAATGCGTTACCAATGGCTTTTCTTTTTAATTCCGGATCAGAAACTCCAGCCAACGCATCGTAAAAACGTTGAGAAGCATCTACACCTCTTACGTTCAACCCCATTCCTTCGTATTGGTCTAAAACACTTTGGAATTCATCTTTTCGAAGCAAACCATTATTGACAAAAATACAATAGAGATTTTTTCCAATGGCTTTGTGTAATAAAACCGCTGCTACCGTAGAATCTACACCTCCAGAAAGTCCAAGAACGACTTTATCGTCTTGTAATTTCTCTTTCATTTCGGCCACGATCTCTTCAACAAAAGCATTTGGAGTGAAATTTTGAGGAACTTCGGCAATTTTTACCAAGAAATTCTCCAACATTTTGGAGCCATCGGTTGAGTGAAAAACTTCAGGATGATATTGAATGGCATAAGTCGTTTCACCTTCGATTTTATAAGCAGCAAATTCTACATCATGAGTGCTTGCAAGCTTTACACCATTAGTTGGCAAAGCTTTGATACTATCGCTATGACTCATCCAGACTTGGCTGTTTTCAGCAACGCCTTCGAAGAAAACTTCGTCTTCTTTAATATAAGATAAATTAGCTCTTCCGTATTCTCTGGTATTTGACGACGCTACTTCACCACCACTAAAATGGGCTAAATATTGCGCTCCGTAACAAACGGCAAGCATTGGTAATTTTCCTCTTATTTGAGATAAATCAGGGTGCGGTGCATCTTCTCCGCGAACAGAAAATGGGCTTCCGCCAAGGATTACCGCTTTATAACTGGATAAATCATCGGGAAAATGATTGTATGGGAAAATTTCGCAGAATATATTTAATTCGCGAACTCGTCGGGCAATAAGTTGTGTGTATTGCGATCCGAAATCTAAAATAAGTACGTTGTGTTGCATTTGGCAAAAATACTTTTTATAATCGGAATTGAAAAATTGAATTTTGAAAAAGTTTAAATTACTCTTTTATAACAATCAATTGAATTTTGGTACCAAGTGCTAAATTATTCCAATATTCATCTGTAATCGATTTACCGGCATCATCTGTGGCGTGAATTTCAGCAGTATTTCCTCCAGAAGTTCCAGTGCTTGCAACAACCAGCTCTACTTTATTAATCCCCTTTAGCAATGGAATTTTAATTTGATTCATTTGAGAATACAAATACAATTGAGATCGAAACAATTTATCATTTACATAAATAGTAATTAAATCACCATCAATTTGAATGTAATCTCTGTAATCAATACGTAAAAAATCAGATTTGGTTTTAAATTCTCCCAAATCCCGATTCTTTCTATCCAAAAAGCTATCATCTTCTTTCAGCCCTTCTCGAATCATAGTTTTGTCTAAATCTTTAGCCATTTTTTCTTGATAGACATCGCCAATTTTGTGCTCAAATTTATTTTTCAAAGTCATCGAAAAATGATTTTCGGCTGTGCCAAATTCAAATGCAGTATTCGGTTTGGGTTTTGTTCCAAATATATTCGTTGCTGTAAAAACATTTGGTGCAACGATTTTGGGTAAAACCAATTTAGGAAAATCAGAAGGAGGCGGCAGATTTTCTTGGGTTTTGGGTTTTGTATTTGCTGGTGGAATGGCTTTGAATTTAATATTAGAATCAAACTGACCAAGGGCGTTTGATGTAATACTTATCATAAAAATAAAAAAAAGAAAATTTTTCATAGATTTTTCCAAGGACAATTCCATATTAAAGCGCCAAAATTAATAGAATTTACATATTGAAAATCACAAAAAAAGTATAATTATTTCATAACAAATTTTGTTTGCTTAACTAAAAAAACAGAATCAAATGTGGTTTTATTCTTTGGTGATAATAATTGTGGCTTTAAAACCAGTCCCAAGATTCCATTGGCTTGCCGAAATAAGCTCGCCTTTATCATCATAAACGCGAAATTCAGCTGTGTTGGGTCCTAACTGACCTTGATTGAGTGCTTCAAAATCAATTTTATTGAATCCATCGACTAACGTAATTTCAAAACCTTCGAAATCGTTGTCCAAATAAACCCCAGTCACAATTGTTTTATCGTTTAATAGGACCCTAATTTTGTCGCCATCCACTTCTCCATAATCCCGATAACTCACCTTTGCGGTCAATGATTTGGTCTTGAAATTTCCTAAATCCTGGTTTCTACGAAAAACAATTTGGTCTTCATTATCTGCTTTTCTATTCAATCGATCAACCACTTTATCGCCCGGATTTACAAATTTATGGGTTGGAGTCATCGAAAAATGATTCTCGGGAGTTCCTATTTCAAATGAATTATTAGGTTTGGGTTTTGTGTTGTAAATATTCGTCTCTTTCAACACATTGGGGGCCACAATCTTGGGTAAATCGGCTGGTGGAGGTGTTGTTTCTTTCTTTGGTTTTGGTTTTACATTGAGCGGTGGAATGGCTTTGAATTTAGAATTAAATTCAGTTTGTCCAAAGCTGTTCACGGCTAAACCAATACTAAAAATAAATAAAAGAAGTTGCTTCATAATTGTTTTTAATATTGAGGAATCAATATTTAAAAGTCCAAAAATAATAGAAATCAACGTGTAAAATTCACAAAAATAACATAAAATAATTCGTTGAATTTATTAATTGGATAGAAAAAATGAATTAAAGTTTTCACAAGATATAATAAATACAAACCGTATCCGTCAGTTCGAGTGATTTTTAAAGCCAAATTAATGTTTATTGAATTAAAGAAGAGTAATGCTTTAAAAATTGTATCGAGAACTTTACAAATCAAAATGCTTCTCGATAAAATTTTGAATAGTAAAACTGTCGCATTACTATTCAAAATCACTCGAAGAGACGAAAGTTCTTTACATACTATAACATTATTCTTTCACAAGCATAATGGTAGCTTTATACCCTGTTCCAACATTCCATTGGCTGGCCGAAATAGCGATTCCCTTATCATCATAAACCTGAAATTCGGCGGTATTTGGCGAAGCGAAACCTTCGTTCAGGGCTTCGAAATCAATTTTGTTAACACCATCAACCAATGTTATTTTGAAACCTTTGAATGCGCCATCCAAAACAACTTCGGGTTCAATTATTTTATCGTTCAAATAGACTCTGATCTTGTCGCCATCCACATAAGCCGCATCCTTATACCGAATGGTGGAGGTGAAGGATTTGGTTTTGAAGCTCCCCAAAAATTGATTTCTTCTATAAAAAACGCCACTGGAATTGGACTCTTTTTTGTACAAATTACTATTCAGAAAAATATCTTCGGGATTTACAATGTCATTTACAGGCGCTTTCACAACCTCGGGTGGCGTGACTTTTGGCGAAATTACTTTTGGTGGAATTTCTTTTTTAATTTTCGAGTTCTTGGCAGGAATGGGTTTAAATTTGGTCTTAAATTCCTCCTGCGCATATCCATTTAAGGACATACTTAATAGGATAGCAAAAAACAATATTCTTTTCATCGCGTTTATAAATTAGTGTTTGTATGTAGAATTTAAAAATCAAGGTTCATCCAATTAGTTGGATTGAAATCTTCTTATATAACAATCAATTCCGGCATTTATTTTATATCTGTAAATTATGTAATTCTAAGAATGCTAAGCTTCATTGAACTTTTAAATTAAAATCAGGATTTTTTATTTCTCCAATTTTTTATAAATTGCAAAAAATATACCAGAATTAGGAATAAACTTTAAAGCATTCAAAATCAACACAACACAAGAAAAACAAACAAAATGAGAAGAGAAAACATCTTGACTGGATCACCTTGGGAAGACAAAATGGGCTATTGTCGCGCGGTGCGCATTGGAAATACCATCGAAGTATCAGGAACAGTTGCCATTGTCGATGGCGAAAAAGTGAAAGCTGATGATGCCTATGCACAAACACTTAATATTCTGGAAAGAATTGAAAAAGTATTGCACGATTTGAATGTGGGAATGAAAGACGTGATTCGCACCCGAATTTTCACTACCGATATTACAACTTTTGAAGATGTCGCTAAAGCACATGCCGCTTTTTTCAAAGACATCAAACCAGCGACTGGTTTTTATGAGGTAAGCAAATTAGTAGCTCCTGAATATTTGGTGGAAATAGAATTTACGGCTATTGCTAAATAATTTTAAGATAAACTTCTTAAGTTTGTCTTTTCGACGAAGCAAATCACATAGCGAGAGCATCAAATGTGATTTGCTTCGCCTATTCACTTCGTTCGAGTCTCCTTCGTCGAAATGACAAAAAACCAACCTAAATGAACCTAAAAAACAACCTTCTTCTCATCGCCAAATGGTTATTCATTTGTATTTTGATTGGTATTTTTTCAGGTTGTGCTTCGGCCTTTTTTTTGGTATCCTTAGAGTGGGTGACTCAATATAGAGAACACCACAATTGGATTATTTGGCTGTTGCCCGTTGGCGGACTTTGCATTGGATTAATGTACTATTTTTACGGAAGTGATGTAGTAAAAGGCAATAATTTATTGCTGGAAGAATACGAAAATCCACAAAAAACCATTCCGATAAAAATGGCTCCAATGGTGCTTATCGGTACTTTAATCACCCATCTTTTTGGTGGTTCAGCAGGTCGCGAAGGTACAGCCGTACAAATGAGCGGGGCTATTGCAGACCAATTTAATAGACTGTCATCTCGAGCGCGTCATCCCGAACTCAGTCGAGGGGCGAGAGAAAAACTCAATAATTCCGATAGAAAAACACTCATTATTCTGGGAATTAGTGCCGGTTTTGCTTCAATTTTTGGAACCCCTTTGGCGGGAGCTTTGTTTGCTTTAGAAGTTTTATATTTCAGCAAAATCACTTACAAAAGTATTGTTTTATCTTTTTTAACCGCTTACATCGCTTATTTCACTGTCGAATTTTATCAGGTAAAACACACACATTATTCTATTCCTGAGATACCCCAACTCACCATAATCCATTTTTCGTGGATTATTGTGGCTGGTGTTGTATTTGGGTTGACAGCCATGTTGTTTTCCAGAAGTACCCATTTGTGGGGAAAATTATTTTCAAAATACATTAAAGAGGCTCCCTTACGTCCGTTTATTGGTGGACTGATTTTAGTTGTGGCCATCTACGGCATTGGAACCACAAAATACATTGGTTTGGGAATTCCAACAATTGTCGAATCCTTCTCTACAACGAACCAATGGTATGATTTTCTGCTCAAAATTCTTTTTACAGGATTCACTCTTGGCGCTGGATTCAAAGGTGGCGAAGTAACACCGCTTTTCTTCATTGGAGCTACATTGGGAAGTGCTTTGTCACTGGTAATCCCTTTGCCTATTGCACTTTTGGCGGGAATGGGATTTGTAGCCGTATTTTCGGGAGCTACCCACACTCCCATTGCTTGTACGGTAATGGGGATGGAACTTTTTGGTATAGAAAGCGGTCTATTCATTGGTATTGCCTGCGTGATTGCTTACTACTCTTCGGGTTCGGTAGGAATTTATAATTCTCAAATCGTTAAAGGAGCTAAATATAAATTGTATCAACGCTTTAAAAGAAAAGATCTGGAAGATTTTTAGTGTCGTAAAAGTTTGTTAAATCTATAAATGTTTTCAACTTTAGATTAAAAAAATGTAATTTCGCAGACTATGAAAAAAGAAGACATACAAGCGATACAATTATTATTAGCAACACCAAAAAAAATTGCCATAATTCCGCATCGAAGCCCTGATGGCGATGCAATGGGTTCTACCCTTGGATTGTATCATTTTTTACTCAAAAACAATCAGCAGCCGGTTGTGGTTTCTCCTAACGAATTTCCCGAATTTTTAGCTTGGATTCCTGGCTCGGAAACGGTTAAAATATTCGAAAAAGACAAAAAAAATTGCACCAAAATACTGGAAGAAGCAGAATTGATTTTCACCTTAGATTTCAATGCGCTACATCGCGTGGGCGAAATGGAAAAGGTACTCGAAAAACTTACAGTTCCTTTTGTTATGATTGACCACCATCAATCACCAGACGATTATGCTACAGTCACTTACTCCGATACTGCTTTTGGTTCTACTTGCGAAATGTTGTACCATTTTATTTCCTTCCTTGGCAAAAAATCAGACATCGACAAAACCATTGGCACTTGTATTTATACTGGAATTTTAACCGATTCTGGCTCGTTTCGTTTTCCAAAAACAACCGGAACCACTCATCGAATCATCGCGGATTTGATTGATTTAGGTGTCGAAAACAGTGAAATACCTGCATTGCTTTATGACAACAGTTCTTATGGACGTTTGCAATTGCTTGGAAGAGCGTTACAAAACATGAAGGTGCTGACGGAACATAAAACGGCTTATACGACTTTGACGCAAGAGGAATTGGACCTTTTTGATCATATAAAAGGAGATACCGAAGGTATTGTAAATTATGGTTTAAGCATTAAAGGAATTGTTTTTACAGCCATTTTTATCGAAAATGCCGAAGAGAAAATCATTAAAATTTCGTTTCGTTCACAAGGTGATTTCGACGTGAACAGCTTTGCCAGAGAATATTTTAATGGTGGAGGACATCGCAATGCAGCTGGAGGAAAATCGGAAGCAACGATGGAAGAAACCGTTAAAAAATTTGAAGATTTAGTTAGTAAACTAAAAATATAACGCATTATGAACTACAGTAAAATAATTCTATTGGCATTCTTGGGGACTCTTTTGATTTCCGGTTGCAAACAGAGTCAGGAAGCCCGCAGACCCGTTTCGCAAGCCTCGGGAACTTTTATGAAAAAATCGGCTGAACGCAACAAAAAGCTAATTGCTACTGAAGAAGATCAAATCGATTCCGTAATAAAAAGCAATCCAAAAGTAAAATATATGGCTTCGACCAAAGGCTATTGGTACACTTATGTGGTTCAAAATACATTAGACACCCTAACTCCCAAAAAAGGAGACGTTGCCTTTTTTAACTACGAAATAAAAGATTTGAAGGGACGAATCATCTATTCGGAAGTGGAATTAAGACCTCAAACTTATGCCATCGATAAACAAAATATCATG
Organism: Flavobacterium sp.; assembly: GCA_035433125.1. GTDB lineage: Bacteria > Bacteroidota > Bacteroidia > Flavobacteriales > Flavobacteriaceae > Flavobacterium. The sequence goes on along the minus strand of DAORUG010000094.1, from coordinate 1,490 downwards.
ACTGGTTTGCGTGAAGGCATCAAACTGATGCACAAAAAAGAGAAAGTAATTTTTCTTTTTCCTTCTCATATTGCCTATGGTTATCACGGTGACGAAAAGAAAATTGGCCCCAATCAACCTTTGCTTTGCACGGTGACTTTACACAATTTCGCTTCAGAAGCTGCCTTCAAAAAAGAAATTCTGCTTAGAAAAACCGATGCATTAAATCAAGTTCCAAGTGAAGAAGCCACAACTCAAACGAAACCCGTAAGTAAAATTAAAGACAGTTTAACCAATTAAATTCAAATGAAAAAAAGCATTCTATTCCTATTCGCAGTCCTATCAGCCTCATTGTATTCCTGTAAAGAGGAAAAAAACAACCTTCCTGACGGGATATACGCCCAAATAGAAACCAACAAAGGAACTATAATTACACAATTGTTTTACGACAAAGCGCCCATTACTGTAGCCAATTTCATAACATTGGCCGAAGGGAAAAATGATTTCATTACCAACGAAAATCTTAAAAACAAACCTTTTTATGATGGATTGAAATTTCACAGAGTCATTGCTGAATTTATGATTCAAGGTGGCGATCCATTGGGAACTGGCTCTGGTGACACAGGCTACAAATTCGCAGATGAATTTAATGAAATGAAATTTGATAAAGGAGGCGTTTTGGCTATGGCCAATAATGGACCGGCAACCAACAGCAGCCAATTCTTTATCACACACCTTGAAACCCCGTGGTTAGAAGGAAAACACACCATTTTTGGTCAAGTAGTCGAAAATGGAATGGAAGTCGTGAACAAAATCGAGCAAGGCGATCATATCGTTAAAGTCACCATTATCCGAAATGGAGAAGCAGCCAAAAAGTTTGATGCTGTCAAAACTTTTCGAGATTACTACACTGTAGAAGCCGAGAATCAAAAAAACAAATTAGCACTCGAAAGAGCTGCAAATGCACAATACCAAGCTGTTTTTGACCAAAAAGTAGCTGAATTTGACGGTTTGAAAGCGAAAGCAACCACAACACCAACAGGATTAAAATACGCCATCACCAAAAAAGCGGGAGGCAAAAAACCTTCGGCTGGAGCCAACATCTTTATTCATTATGCTGGTTATTTGGAGAATGGAAGCCTATTCGATTCCAGCATTCAGGAAATTTTAAAAACCTACGGAAAATTGGATGCCAGTAGAGCCGCTCAAGGTGGCTACCAACCCATTGCTTTTCAATATGGCAAAAAAGACGGTTTGATTCCGGGATTTATAGAAGGAATTGAACAATTGTCTTTTGGAGACAAAGCCACCATTTTCATCCCTTCGAGATTGGGATATGGCGAAGCTGGAGCAGGAGGAGTTATCCCTCCTAATGCCAATATTATTTTCGAAATCGAGTTGTTAGAAAAAATGAATTAGAAGAACGATATTTGATATACGAGGTACGATATACGAGGTACATTAATTATAACTATTTTACAACATTAAATTATTCAATATGAAATCGCCAC
>DAORUG010000093.1:0-11760 GCA_035433125.1 Flavobacterium sp. | reverse complement strand
TTCGAAAAATTCAATCGTTTTTTGCGAAAAGAGGGAAGTCGAAAAAAACAAAAATAATATTATTTGCTTCATAATTTCAGGGGTTTGGAAATTAATATTCTTTCGAATTATTGGATTCGAAAAGAGTAGCAATATACTACTTTTATTTGCTTTTTTAAAAGGGAAACAAGATAAAAGTGAATGTATCTAAATAGCTCAAATCAGAAACATTACCTAAATTTTGAGGAAAGATAATAAAGGATTAAGTCAATGAATTGTCATTTTCATTTGGAAAAAGAATCCAAGGCTTGAAGGTTTTGGCTTCTTCAAAATCTAGAGTTGCATAGGAAATGATGATGATGATATCGTCTTTTTGCACTTTTCGGGCTGCGGGACCATTGAGTGTTATTTCGCCTGAATTTTTTTCTCCTATGATGACATAAGTTTCAAAACGCTCACCATTATTGATGTTTACAATCGATACTTTTTCGCCTTCGATGAGGTTTGCAGCATCCATTAAAGCTTCGTCAATAGTAATGCTACCGATATAATTTAAATCGGCGCCAGTGACTTTTACACGGTGAATTTTTGATTTTACTACTTGTATTTGCATGGTGCAAAAGTAAATTAATTTAATGAAATGGTATCAATCAATCGAATATTGTTGACAAATACGGCTATAAAAGCACGATATTTCTTGTTTTTGCTTTTTCTTATGCAAGGAAGCAACGTTTCTTCGTCGGCAATTTGATAGTATTCTAAAGTGAAAGTGGGATTATTTTCGAATGCTTTTTGAACCTTTTCGGTTACTGTTTTGGCACTGAATTTTTCGAATTTTTCTTTAGATTCGATTAATGTTTTATATATGATGGAAGCTTCCTGTTTTTCTTTTGGAGATAAAAGTGCATTTCTGGAGCTCATCGCTAATTTGTTGGTCTCTCGGTAAATTGTACAGCCAATTACATTGACTTTTAACTTGGTTTTTTCGACCATTTTCTTCACAATTTGCAATTGTTGAAAATCTTTTTCGCCAAAATAGGCGTTTGTAGGCTGAACAATTTCGAACAAACGTTTTACAATTGTGCCCACTCCGTTGAAATGTCCTGGTCTGAATTTGCCCTCCATTTGGTTTTCTAAACCATCAAAATCGAAAAATTGCGACGAAGGTTTTCCTTCATAAATATCATCAATGGGTGGGGCATAAACTATAATTTCTGGGCTTAAACCATTAATTTTTTTTAGGTCATCTTCTAGTGTTCTCGGGTATTTTGCGAGATCTTCGGGATTATTAAATTGGGTAGGATTGACAAAAATACTCACCACAGTAGTGCTGTTATTTGCCATCGATTGTTGCATCAAGGACAAATGACCTTGGTGTAATGCACCCATTGTTGGTACAAAACCAACTGTGGATTGATTGGTTTTAATAGATTTCAGAAAGTCTATCAAAGCTGCTTTTCCGTAGAAAATATGCATAGGTGTTTTGTTGAAATAATTTGCAAACATAATATTTTAGTCTATAACTGCATAAATTTTTGTAATTTTGCATGGTTTTTATTGCCAATAAATTAAGTAATTTACAATATGGAAGATAAGAGGATATTATATGTATCATCTGAGGTTGTGCCTTATCTAGCTGAAAATGAGGTCTCTTCAATGTCTTACGAAGTGCCAAAAATGATAAATAATCAAGGCGGACAAATTAGAATTTTTATGCCAAGGTATGGCAATATAAACGAAAGAAGGCATCAATTGCACGAAGTAATTCGACTTTCAGGGATGAATTTGGTAGTAAATGACTTGGATATGCCTTTGATTATAAAAGTAGCTTCGATTCCTAAAGAAAGAATTCAGGTTTATTTTATTGACAATGACGAATATTTCAAACGGAAAGCCACATTTACTGATGAAGACGGAGTGATGTTTCCGGACAACGATGAACGAGCCATTTTCTTTGCCAAAGGCGTTGTTGAAACAGTAAAAAAACTCAATTGGGTTCCCGATATTATACACGTTCATGGATGGATGGCTGCAATGTTACCCATTTACATGAAGCATTTTTATAAAAACGAAGCTTTATTCTCCGACACTAAAATTGTAACATCAGTATATAGTCAGTCTTTCGAAGGAACTTTAGACATAGAAATGATTAACAAAATTAAGTTTGATGGCGTTCCGAATGAATCTATTTCAGATTTGGAAACTCCAGATTACGAAAGTATAATGAGGGCTACCATCATTCATTCTGACGCTGTGATTATTGCTTCGGAAAACCTCTCTCCAAGTTTAACAAAATTTATAGAATCTTCAGGAAAACCTTTTTTACCTTTCGCCTCGAAAGATAAATTCGCTGAAACGTATTCTAACTTTTATAAAAATTTTGTTCTATAAATTAAACATTTTCTAGTAAACATGCACAATAATTCCCTTTTCAAATCTCTATTATTTACTGCAGGCATCCTTCTTTTCGTATCTTGTGACAAAGAATATAGCGCCGTTGGAGATGCATTAATTGGTGATAATAATTTCGAATTAGTCAAATATCCATCAAATGTTGAGGCTCATAACGAAAAAATCACCTCGACAGACCCAATAGAATCTAATAATCTTGATGTAAATGCTTTGGGAATTTATGACAATCCTGCTTTTGGTAAAACCACTGCGAACTTCGTAACTCAATTAACTTTAGCAACATTAAATCCAACTTTTGGAACAAATCCATTAATTGACAGTGTGTATATCGATGTTCCTTATTTTGTAGATGCTGATTCAACTGTAGCTATTACTTCTGCTGGAAATACTTATGTATTAGATTCCATTTATGGAAAAAAATTGGCAAAAATAAAATTGAGTGTTTATGAGTCAGGTCGTTATATGGGAACTCAAGACGGAAAGTCTCAAACTTTTTATACCAATCAAAACGCTGAATTTGACAATTTAAAAATTCCCTACCTTGGAAATCGTTTGAATGATGATGCAGATAAGGCACAAAACGATGAGTTTTTCTTTAATCCCAAACAAAATACACTCAAAACAACAGATGCGACTGGTAATGTAACCAGGACATATTCGGCTCCAAGTATGCGATTGAAATTGAATACTACCTTTTTTAAGGACAAGATATTAAACGCACCTTCAGGAAGTTTGGTAAACAATGATGTTTTTATCAATTATTTCAAAGGTTTGTATTTCAAAGTAGAACAATCAGGTGCTGACAAAGGAAGTTTAGCCATGATTAATTTTAGAAAAGGAACCATAACAATCAAATATAAAGAAGATTCATCTACAACCCCAGTAACTAGAGTAGAAAAAAGTTTAGTTCTTAATATGTTAGGTGCCACTGCAAGTTTACTAGAAAAAAGCAATCCAAATGCTGATTATGAAACTGCCACAAGCAATCCAAATAGAGTTCTTGGTGATCAAAAATTGTATTTAAAAGGAGGCGAAGGTTCATTGGCGGTTTTAGAGCTTTTTGAAAAAAAGGATTTGATAGGGTATGATGAAAATGGAAACCTAACCGGTCCAAACGAGGTTTCAGATGAATTGGATAAAATTAGAAAAGAAGGATGGTTGATTAATGATGCTAATCTTGTTTTTCATATTGATGCTAAAACAATGAAAGACAGCTACGAGCCAGGCCGAATATACTTGTATGATTATGCTAACAACACTACAGTTTTAGATTATTATTTAGGTGCTTCAACAGCAAATAAAAATACCTCTAAATACCTATTTGGTGGATATTTAACTAAAGATGCAACAACAAAAAGAGGGGTTACTTATAAAATAAATGTTACGAATCACATTAGAAACCTTGTTAAAAATGCTGACGCAAAAAATGTTAAGCTAGGCGTTGTTGTAACTGAAGATATGAATGTTGCAGATTTCAAAATGTTGAAGACAGGAAATGCCTTTATTTCACAAGCTCCCAAAGCAAGCGTAATGAATCCTCTCGGAACAATTCTATACGGAAGTAACCTTCCTGATACGGATGAAAATTATAGCAAAAGATTACAACTAGAAATTTATTATACAAAACCTAAATAAACCAAAACTATGTGTGGAATTGTTGGATACATTGGCTACAGAGAAGCTTATCCTATTGTGATAAAAGGATTAAAAAGATTGGAATATCGAGGTTATGATAGTGCTGGTGTTATGCTATATGACGGAGAGAATATAAAACTTTCTAAAACAAAAGGCAAAGTTGTAGACCTTGAAGCAAAAACCTTAAATGAGATTTCTACAAATGGAACTATAGGAATTGGTCACACTCGTTGGGCAACTCACGGAGTTCCAAATGATGTAAATTCTCACCCTCACGTTTCTAATTCAGGAGATTTAGTGATTATTCACAACGGAATTATAGAAAATTATGCTCCTCTTAAAGTAGAATTAATAAAAAGAGGTTATGTTTTTCATTCAGATACTGACACCGAAGTTCTAGTAAATCTTATCGAAGAAGTTCAAAAAAAGGAAAATCTAAAACTAGGAAAAACCGTTCAAGTAGCCTTAAATCAAGTTTTTGGGGCATATGCAATAGCTGTTTTTGACAAAAAAAACCCTGATGAAATTGTGGTTGCCCGTTTGGGAAGTCCATTGGCAATAGGAATCGGAGAAGGCGAATATTTCATTGCTTCCGATGCTTCACCATTTATCGAATATACTTCGAATGCAGTGTATTTAGAAGATGGCGAAATGGCCAATATCAGATTGCACAAACCAATGAAAGTTCGAAAAATTAAAGACGACTCTTTAGTTGATCCTTATATTCAAGAGCTTCAAATGAATTTGGAGCAAATAGAAAAAGGTGGTTACGATCACTTTATGTTGAAAGAAATTTACGAACAACCTAGCGTTATTACAGATACGTATCGCGGAAGACTTCACGCCAACGAAGGCATTATTCAAATGTCAGGAGTAGAGGATAATTTAGAGAAATTTCTCAACGCCGAAAGAATAATAATTGTCGCTTGCGGAACCTCTTGGCACGCAGGACTTGTAGCCGAATATATTTTTGAAGAATTTACCAGAATCCCAGTTGAGGTAGAATACGCATCGGAGTTCAGATACAGAAACCCAATTATAAATAGTAAAGACGTTGTAATTGCCATTTCTCAATCAGGAGAAACAGCTGATACTATGGCGGCAATAAAATTGGCCAAGGAAAAAGGAGCTTTTGTTTATGGCGTTTGTAATGTGGTGGGTTCCTCCATTTCTAGAGAAACGCACGCAGGTTCGCACACCCATGCAGGCCCAGAAATTGGAGTGGCTTCGACCAAAGCTTTTACTACACAAATTACGGTTTTAATAATGATGGCGTTGCGTTTGGCAAAAGCCAAAGGAACATTGTCTAATACTGATTTCCACAGGTATTTACAAGAACTAGAAATTATTCCTAATAAAGTGAAAGAAGCTTTGGAAACAAATGCTAAAGCAAAAGAAATTGCTGCGATTTTCAAAAACACTCAAAATTGCCTGTATTTAGGAAGAGGCTATAATTTTCCAGTGGCACTTGAAGGAGCATTGAAGCTCAAAGAAATCTCTTATATTCACGCCGAAGGTTATCCTGCAGCTGAAATGAAACACGGCCCAATCGCTTTAATAGATGAGCACATGCCAGTAATTGTTATTGCACCTAAACAAGGGCATTATGACAAAATCGTAAGTAATATTCAAGAAATAAAATCACGTAGCGGTATTATTATTGCCGTGGTTACAAAAGGAGATACTCAAGTACGAGGATTAGCAGATTATATCATCGAAATTCCCGAAACTTCCGATGCTTTATCACCATTAATTACTACCATTCCATTGCAATTATTATCCTATCATATTGCTGTTATGAGAGGCTGTAATGTAGATCAGCCGCGTAATTTGGCTAAATCAGTTACAGTAGAATAAGTAATTTTCAACTTTTTTAATTAAAACGAGGTTTTTTACCTCGTTTTTTTTGTGCCTATTTTTTATTGAAATACCATTTTTAAGACGGTATTTTATATGCGTGCATAATAAATCGCATTATTTTAACTAAATATCATAAATTAGTTTAACGATTTTCAAAAGGACTATTTATAATGAAATTATATAATATTAAATTTTTTTAGGGTTTTTTTATTAATATCAAAAATATTTGTACTTTGGCTGCATTAACTAACAAAATTCAATCAAATGAGAAGCTATTTACTTGTTTTGTCATTGTTTTTTTGTGGCATTTCTTTTGCTCAAAATACAATAACAGGTTCTGTTACAGAAAGTAACAACCAACCCATTCCTGGTGCCAATATAAAAGTCGTTGGAGACAAAGCAGGAACGGTCTCAGATGCCGATGGTAAATTCACTTTAACAACAGCATTAAATCCCCCATTTACCCTTGAAGTAACTAGCCTTGGACACCAAACTAAAAAAGTTAGTGTTGCTTCAAATAATCAAAATGTAATCATTAAACTTACCGACTCTCAGACAACATTAGACGAAGTGGTTGTTTCAGCTTCAAGAACTCCTGAGCGGGTTTTAGAGTCGCCAGTAACTATCGAAAGAATGGGTGTCAAAGAAATCAAAAAAACAGCTTCACCAACTTTTTATGATGGATTAGAAAACCTTAAGGAAGTACAAATGAACACCAGTAGTTTGACTTTCAAATCCATAAATACTCGTGGTTTTGCTACAGTTGCTAACACTCGTTTTATGCAATTGGTGGATGGAATGGACAATTCTTCGCCGTTATTGAACTTTGTGTTGGGAAATATGATTGGTGTTTCGGACATCGATGTTCAAAGTGTTGAGTTATTGCCAGGAGCCTCTTCTGCTTTATATGGAGCCAATGCTTTTAACGGAATCATGTTTATGAATAGCAAAAGCCCATTTACATATCCGGGAATTTCGACTTATTTTAAATACGGAGCCACTAGCCAAGAGGCTGCAGGAACCAACAGTTTTTATGATTTTGGTATAAGAATGGCGCATAAATTCAATGACTATTTTGCAGCAAAAGTGAATATGACTTTTATGGAGGGAACAGATTGGTATGCTACAAATTATGATGATAGATACCGTCAAGGACAAGGAATAACAAGAGCCGACGTGAATTATGATGGTATAAATGTGTATGGAGACGAAGCTACAACAAATTTAAAAGCTGTTGGACAAGCTTTGGCAGAAAGGGGATTGATACCATCAGCGGCAGTAAATTTGCTTCCAAATTATAATGTGAGTAGAACAGGATACAATGAGGTAGATTTAACTGATAATAGAGCGGCCAACACAAAAATTGATTTCTCTTTTCATTTAAGACCTTTGGGCGATGAGAGATTAGAAGTAATCTGGCAAAGTAAATTTGGTTTTGGAAACGCCGTTTACCAAGGTGCCAACAGATACTATTTAAATAATTTCTATATGTCACAACATAAGCTGGAACTTAAAGGGAAAAACTTTTTCGTAAGAGGATATACCACTACTGAGGATGGCGGAAAATCATATGACATGCTTTTTACAGGTCTTAATGTAAATAATGCTTGGAAAGACAATAGTACTTGGTTTGGACAATATGCTGGAGCCTTTGTTCAAGCAACATTAGCAGGGCAAACTCCTGAAAATGCCCATATCATTTCAAGAGGCGTTGCAGATACGGGTAGATTACTTCCGGGAACTCCTGGATTCCAAAGTGCATTTAATAAAGTTATTGCAGATCCAGATGTTTTAACAGGTTCTAAATTAGTTGATAATTCTAGAATTTACCATTCCGATGCCAATTATAATTTTAAAGACCTCATTAAATTTGGAGAAATACAAGTTGGAGGGTCGTACAGACAATATCAATTAGACTCTCACGGAAGAATTTACACAGATGATAGTGGGCCAATTTATTATAATGAATATGGCGTTTATACTCAGCTACAGAAAAAATTCATGGATGAAAGATTGAAATTTACAGGATCTGTTCGTTATGATAAATCTAAAAACTTTGATGGTAACTTTTCACCAAGAGTATCATTGGTTTATTCCGGTGGTGAAAAAAAACAACATAATTTTAGAGCCTCTTATCAAACGGGTTTTAGAAATCCAAGTACTCAAGACCAATACATTGGTTTCAATGTTGGAAGTGCGGTATTAATAGGTTCAGCTCCCGACAACTTATTGAGATATTCTGAAACAAGAGATGTTGTAAATGGTACTCCCGCAATTGGACAAGTTTATGCAGGAGGCTCATCAGTAGTGATGACAGGAGTAAATGCCTATCAAAATTCATACACAAAAGCATCTGTAGATCAATTTGCAGCATTTGCAGCAGCCAATCCTGGAAATACACCCGGAGCAGCAGCATTGTTAAGAGTAACAAATGTAAATAATGTTAAACCAGAAGAAGTACAAGCTATTGAATTAGGATACCGTTCTCAATATAAAGACATCAATATTGACTTAAATGGATATTATAACACTTATAATAACTTTATCGGAAACACAGTATCAGTTGCCCCGTTGTACGGAACAGTTAGTGAAACTTTCGATTTTGCTCAAGGAGCACCAACGTATGTTGCTAATCCTGCGGTTCAAACTTTACACGCACTTGGCAATGGGAATTTTAGAGCTTATCAATTGTACACCAACACCGATTTAAAAATACAATCACTTGGAGTTGGAATCGGATTGTCTAAAAGAATGTTTGGGTACTATGATTTCGGAGTTAGTTATAACTATGCTCAATTTGATTTTGATCAAGCTAAAGATCCAGGTTTCGAAGCGGGTTTCAACACTCCAAAACATAGAGTTAAAGCTTCTGTTGGTAACGAAAAATTATTCGAAAACTTTGGATTTAATGCTAGTATAAGATGGAATAATGAGTATTTATGGGAATCTACAATGGCTGACGGTATGATTGAAGCCGCCACAGTTGTTGACGCTCAAATTAATTATGGGATTCCAAAAATAAAATCTTTATTAAAATTAGGTGCAACTAATATAGGAGGTAAAGAGTATACACAAGTATTGGGAGCCGGAGCAATAGGACAACAATATTTTATTTCTTGGACAATTAATCCGTAATTCAATCAGTCAACAACATTAAAAATATAAGATTATGATAAAAAATTTCAAATGGCTCCTATTGGTTTCTTTAACCTTTGTAGCATGTAATAATAGTGACGAAGAGATTGTAGTATATGATACATCCGATGGGTTAGCGCCTACAGCTGGTAGCGCTAATTTTGCGAAATTCGTTTCCTTGGGAAATTCATTAACCGCAGGATATTCAGATAATGCCTTGTTTATTGATGGGCAAAAAATGTCTTACACCAATATTATGGCACAGCAATTCGCAACAGTCGGAGGAGGAGAGTTTAAAATTCCTTTTATGGCGGATAATATTGGTGGATTTAAAATTAATGGAGTTCCATACGCAGGACCTAGATTGGCTTCGACCGGAGGTCAAGCACCAGTGCCTGTTTCGGGTACTCCATCAACTGAGATCATGACTTCAATAGCAACGGCTGGTCCGTATAATAACTGTGGGGTTCCAGGTGCTAAAAGTTTTCATTTATTATCGCCAAGTTATGGAAGTTTAGCCGGGATTTCATTAGGAACAGCAAACCCATATTATGTTCGTTTTGCTCCCAATGGAACCACATCAGTGTTGGCTTATGCAGCTTCTCAAGCACCAACATTCTTTTCGCTTTGGATTGGGAACAATGATGTTTTGGGTTATGCAACTTCAGGAGGCGATGGTACAAACCCAATAACGCCTTCCGCAGGTGTTGCAGGTGCTGGTTTTGATGCTACTTATGATGCTTTGGTAAACACATTAACTTCTACTGGAGCCAAAGGGGTTGTTGCCAATATTCCTTATGTAAACACAGTACCGTTTTTTACTTACATTGCTACTAATCCTGTTCCTTTAAATGCAACTCAAGTAGCACAATTAAATCCATTATTTAAAGCCATGAACGATATGTTGGCTTTTGCTGGGCAGCCAGCTCGTTTCCAAACACTAACGGCTAGTTCAACAAACCCTCTTTTAATAGCAGATGAGATGTTGGCTTTCGATGCTACTGCTTTATATACTGGCGGATTTACACAAGCAGGATATCCGGCTGCAACGGCTGCTTTTCTAGGTGCTTTATATGGTAAAGCGCGTCACGCAAGTAACGCAGTTGCAACAAGAGATTATATATTATTAACTGCAGGAGGAACTATCGGAACTACTAAACCAGGCTACCCAGCAACTAATAGCACAATAGGTGTTACCTTTCCAATGGAAGATAAAGCAACTTTAACTGCTAGTGAAGTGGCATTGGTAAAAACAGCAACTGACGCATACAACGCTAAAATTAAATCGGTTGCAACTGCTAAAGGACTTGCTTTTGTAGACACAAATGCCCTAATGACACAAATTGCGAATGGAGGAATTTCAGCTAATGGATTTACTGTAACAGGTGCATTTATTACAGGAGGAGGTTTTTCAACAGATGGAGTTCATCCGTCACCAAGAGGATACGCATTGATTGCAAATAAATTTATTGAAGCTATAAACACTACTTATGGATCGAATCTTAAAGGAGTAAGTCTTGGGGATTATAGAATTTTATTTCCAAAGTCGCTTTAAAATTTTAAAATGAAAATTCTTTAAAACCATCATGTCTAACGTGGTGGTTTTTTGGTTTATAGCTATTTTTTCCTTTTTTTTCTTTTCATTGAATAAAACGCTCAACAAGCGCTGTATTTTTATAAAAAAAGTATTGATTTTTATGTTTTAAAAAATTATCTTTGCAACCTGAAAAAACAAACCCAACTCGATTAGCGTCGATTAGTTGTATTCATAAACCTGAATAGCTATTTAATAAATACATAAGCAATGTCAAAAGTAATAGGAAAAGTTGCCCAAATCATCGGACCAGTTGTCGATGTAGTTTTCAACGGTAAAGATGTTGAACTTCCAAAAATTTATGATTCATTAGAAATCACTAAAAAAGACGGAACATTATTAGTTCTTGAAGTACAATCTCACATCGGTGAAAACACCGTTCGTACCATCTCAATGGATTCAACAGACGGTTTGAGCAGAGGTTATGAAGTGGTTGGAACAGGAAACCCAATCAAAATGCCAGTTGGTGCAGATGTTTACGGACGTTTGTTTAATGTAATTGGAGATGCGATTGATGGTTTAGGGAACTTGCCAAAAGATGGTGAAAATGGAATGTCAATCCACAGACCAGCACCAAAATTCGAAGATTTATCAACTTCATCTGAAGTTTTATTCACAGGTATCAAAGTAATCGATTTGATTGAGCCTTACTCAAAAGGAGGGAAAATTGGATTGTTTGGTGGCGCAGGTGTTGGTAAAACAGTATTGATTCAAGAGTTGATCAACAATATTGCAAAAGGTCACGGTGGACTTTCAGTATTCGCAGGAGTAGGAGAAAGAACACGTGAAGGAAATGACTTGCTTCGTGAGATGTTAGAGTCAGGAATTATAAAATACGGTGAGGAATTCATGCACTCTATGGAAAATGGAGGATGGGATTTGTCTAAAGTAGATATGCCAGGAATGAGAGAGTCTAAAGCTACTTTCGTTTTCGGTCAAATGAACGAGCCTCCTGGAGCTCGTGCTCGTGTGGCACTTTCAGGATTGTCTATTGCAGAATATTTCCGTGATGGAGCAGGTTCAGATCAAGGAAAAGACGTATTGTTCTTCGTTGATAATATCTTCCGTTTTACACAAGCGGGTTCTGAGGTATCGGCACTTTTGGGTCGTATGCCATCTGCTGTGGGTTACCAACCAACATTGGC
>DAORUG010000092.1:0-11830 GCA_035433125.1 Flavobacterium sp. | reverse complement strand
AAGCAGTATAAACATCAGTAACCACCGCTTTGGTTTTGATTTGATGGTCAGTTTTAGAAAAACTTCCTTTGAATCCCGGTTTAAGAACGGTATTTTTTTCGGCATTGAATTTTTCATTTGCAGTATAAAGACCAACAGAACCTTCTACTAAAACAACATCGGTCAATTTGTCTTCGGGATAATTGGAAACATTGAAATGAGTTCCCAAAACACGAACATTCAAATTATCAGCATTGACCACAAAAGGATGTGTTTTGTCTTTGGCCACATCAAAAAAGGCTTCTCCATCGAGGAAAACTTGCCTGTTTGAACTAGCAATAAATTTTACAGGATATTTTAAAGTCGTTCCAGAATTTAAATGCACAATTGTACCATCGGATAATTGCAACTCAAAACGTTTTCCGTAGGGAATTTTTATAGTATTGTAAACGAGTTTTTCCAGTGTAGTTTCGGTATCGTAAACAATCTTATTCCCGTTTTGATTTCCTACTACGTTTCCTTCAGCATCGGCAATTTCAGACTTCTTATTGGCAGAGATTACCTGAATGTCGCCGTTTTCTAATTGCAAAGTGATTTCATTACTATTGTTTATGATGGTATCTTTCTTTGAATTAAAAAATCCACGTTGATACGATATTCCAATAGAGGCTAAAACCAAGATTGAGGCAGCAATTGCCATATATTTTCGATATGGATTTCTTGTCGTTATGATTTCGGTTTGCTCGATTTCTTTTGCGCTAGCCAAAACATTTGAAAATATTTTTTCCGCCGTGGCTTCATCCATTTCAGGAATTTCATCTGACAATAATTTGATATCATCAACACTTGGAAAATCAGAGGTGAGTTTGTTTTTTCGGTAATATGTTACAACTTCATCTGTTTCCTCTGCCGTGCATTGGTTCAAAATAAATTTGTGAAGTAATTTTTGTATTTCTGAATTTTCACTCATAGCGAATTGCTTTTTTTGTTTCTGTTCTATAATATACAGTTGAAGAGTAGTTGACTACTACTCAAACGTTGTAAATTTTTTAAAAAATAATTGTTTAATTTGTTAAATCTTTTTATTTCAATGAATTACGTTTTAAATTAATACAAAAAAAAATCACTCGAAAAGAGTGATTTAGAAAATATGCAGCGGATTTAATTTATGTAAATTCATCATTGACCTGAAAAAAGAGTCGTAAGGATTCGAGGGCTTTGCTCATTTGGCTTTTGACCGTATTGACCGAAATGCCTAATTCCTGGCTAATTTCTTCATAGGTTTTTCCTTGTTTTCGCGACATTTTAAAGATTTGTTTCCGCTTTGGTGGCAGTTGTTTTATGGCCTGTTTTTTTAGTCTTTTGCAGTCGGCTTCGCGGATAGAGTAATCGCCCTGATTGTGTGATTTTTGACTTTCATAGAAAATCTCTTCTTTAAGCACCAAATCATTGGCCGCTTTATTCAAGAAATTAAAGGCTTGATTTCGGGCAATGGTAAATATATAAGATTTAAAAGATTGCTCTATATTCAGGTTTTCGCGATGCAACCAAACTTTTAAAAAGACTTCCTGAACATTCTCTTCGGCAAGTTCCTTCGATTTTAGAATACTCAAGCTATAGCGATAAATGTCTTGGGAATAGCAATCGTAAAGGGTACGAAATGCCTTTTCGTTGTGATTTTTGAGTTCACTTATTAACAATTGTTCGCTAAAGTCTTTTTTTTCGGACATTATTTTGATTATCCTCTAAATTTTTGGTATAATAATAAAAATCTGTCAATTACAGGCTCTCCAAGGTGATATTAATCAGCAAATATATAAAAATATTTTTCGCATTGATTTTTATAATTTGAAATGTGAGACTGATTTTTGTTAAAGTTCAGAAAATCAATTCGAATGTTTTTTTATTTTATAGGAGTATTTCGAAGAGCTTAATTAGCTGCTTTTTTTGAATAAAATACCAATAAAAAAGCACTTTACCGTTGAAATAAAGTGCTAATAAATAGTTTACTATTTTTGGAAAATTACCCCAAAAAAGCTTTCAATTCCTCGTAAGTTTTGATTTTTGTACTTACTTTTTCTTTGTTCAAAACGCTTTTTATTTGGGTTGGAATTGGGAGTTGGATGTTCAACTTAGAGCGTTATAATGGCAAACTGTTCAACAATTCAATCAGTTTTGGGTTGGATGGAAAAGGGGATTGTGGATTAACAATATTACCATTTGGATCAATTAGAATAAATCTAGGAATCCCTTGAATGTTATATTCTCTTGTGAATTTTGAATTCAATTCATTATCTGCCAATAACTGAATTCCACTCATTTTTTTCTCGGTTACAAGCTTGCTCCATTTTTCTCGGTCTTTACTATTGTCAACAGAAATGCTTACAAAAACAATATTTTTACCTTGAAATTGTTCTTCTACTTTTTCGAGTGATGGTATTTCCTGACGGCAAGGTCCACACCAAGTAGCCCAAACATCAATATAAACGTATTTTCCTTTCAGGCTTTCTAAGGACGTTGTTCCTCCTTTTTGATTTTCATAATTGAAAGTAGGAGACGGTTTGCCCGGTTCTACTGCTATAGTATTATAGTAATTGGTAGTTAGGACTTCCTTAGTTTTTGGGTCATTTGTAATAGAAAGGAACTCGTTGTAGGTGTTTTTGTAGTTTGCATTATCAATGTTAATATCATTGACGCCATTTAGAATTAATCGATTCTTAATACTTTGACTTTTTAGTGCTTTGATTTCAGGGATGGCATTCCTTGTTAAAACTAAAAAACTTCCTTCATCGCCTTTAATATTTTCGAAAAATTTAGTCATTACAATATCTTGATATTCTATTGAAAACAAAAAATCAGCTTCATTGTCCAAATCCATTTTTTTGTCATATTTCGGGAAATTTTCAGAAATCACATAATTATATGTGGCATTATTATGTAATCTAGTATAGTACAATAAATTTTTTTGCTCTAAAAAATGAAAATTTAAAGTTTCTTTTTGTTTAAAGTATTCATCCGAAAATTTAGTTGTTTGGAATATTTTTTTAACTGAGTTAATTGTATTTTCAAGTTTTTTTAAAAAATCGGTTTCATTTAATTTATAATCTTCATTTGAAATTTGCGAAGTAATAATGGTTTTCTTGGCAATATATTGATTTTCTATACTTCCTTTACCAGTGTATTTTAGGGTAGAATTAAAGTTAGAATCATCAGCAGTTAGACTCATTTTAGAATCTTTAGAAAAATAGATGGGCATCCAGTTTTTAGAAGTTTCAATAGTATAAATTCCCTCGTAATCAATGGGTAATTTTTCTGAAAAAGTTCCATCGGGTTTTAAGTTTATTTCTTTCTCAAACGATTCTCCCTTGATCCAAATTTTTTTGACTTCGGTATTTGTAATTTTACCTGAAAGAGTGATTGTTGCTTTTGGGGTAGTGAAGGAGGAAAGTATCACGATTAATAAAAGAAAGCTATAATTTTTCATAGGAAATTTTTATCAAATATACTAATTTGTAATGATTTATACTTTGCTATGTTCTTTTTATTCCTACAAATAAAAAAATGGCTAAAGTTTAATTTTAGCCATTTTAAATTTTTATAAATTAATCCAGTTTCTATCCCAAAAACGCTTTCAATTCCTTGTAAGTCTTGATTTTTGTGCTTACTTTTTCTTTGTTTAACACGCTTTCAATTTGGGTTGGAATTGGCAATTGGATGTTCAAAGCCGGTTCTACTACATCTAAGAATTTGATAGGATGCGCAGTTTCCAAGAAAACACCAATGGCGTTTGGATGGTTTTTCAACTCATTTTTCAAACCTAAATAACCTACAGCTCCGTGAGGTTCTGCAATGTAAACATCGGTTTTGTAGATGGATTTCATTGCTTCTAAAGTTTCTGCATCAGTATAAGAAAAAGAAGAAAAATCTTTTTTGAATTGCTCCAAATCGTTGTTGTACATTTCCTGAATACGAATAAAATTACTTGGATTTCCAACGTCCATCGCATTCGAAATCGTGGCTTTGGAAGGTTTTGGATCGTAATTTCCTTGTTCTAAAAATCTTGGAACCGTATCATTTACATTGGTCGAAGCTACGAAATGTTCAATTGGCAAACCTAATTTTTTAGCCATAATTCCAGCACAGATATTCCCGAAATTTCCGCTAGGGCAAGAAAATACCAAAGGTTTGTTTTGGGATTTCAATTGTTTGTAAGCAAAGAAAAAGTAAAACATTTGTGGTAACCATCGGGCAATATTAATTGAGTTGGCTGAAGTTAAGTTATGATGTGCCAAACTTTCGTCCAAAAACGCTTTTTTAACCATATCCTGGCAATCATCAAAAACACCATTTACTTCAAGTGCTTTGATGTTTTGTCCCAAAGTCGTCAATTGTCTTTCCTGAATGTCGCTCACTTTTCCAGAAGGATAAAGAATCACGACTTCAACACCTTGAACGCCCAAGAAACCACTGGCAACAGCTCCTCCAGTATCGCCAGAAGTAGCTACAAGAACCGTGTTTTTATTGTCTTTTTTGTCTTTGTTGAAATAACCCAAACAACGCGACATAAAACGTGCTCCTACGTCTTTGAACGCCATTGTTGGTCCGTGATATAATTCTAAGGCATAAATTCCTTCTTCCACTTTCACGGTCGGAAAATCGAAACATAGTGTTTCTGCTATAATTTGTTTTAAAGTTTCGGTTGGAATTTCGTCACCAACAAATTGTTGAATGGCTGTAAAAGCGATTTCCTCATTACTCAAATTTTCGATGTTTTCGAAAAAACTAGGAGATAATGGAGTTATTGATTCTGGAAAGTACAATCCTTTATCGGTTGCTAATCCTTGTATTACGGCTTCTTGGAAAGAAACTTTTGGGGCATTGTGGTTTAAACTGTAGTATTTCATTTTTTAATTTACGATTTACGATATTTGATATACGATTTTGCAATTCTAACTTCGTATATGGTTTTGGCGGTTTGCTATGTCTTGATTTTCTTGGATCAAATGTTTCAGTTGTTCCTTTGGTTTATTTTCAAACAAAGTTTTTAAATTAAGTACCGAAGTTATGCTTTTCAAACTGGCTATTTTAAGTAGTATTAATTAATTCTTTGATATCCATTTATATGAACGTCTACAACCTAAATCCATTGCCTCTTTAACTGTTTTTACATAAATTCTATTTTCATTTGACATAAGCACTCGATCATAATGCTGGTCAATTGGTAAATGATATATATTATCACCTGTTTGAGTGTTTAAATTACATTTAATCATTGGATATTCGCCTAATGGTTTTTCTGATACAATTTTAACTCCCAATGCGTCAGCAAAATCCTTAGCTGTCTTTGAAAGTTTAGTTGAAGTGACAAAAACTGCTTTTATATTTAATTCATCTTTTATTAATAATTCTGGAAATAAAGAGTTTTTAATTTTATAAGAATGTTCTTTGAATCTATCAATAAAATGTTTTACAGTTGTACCATATAGTTGATTTATATGTGCTTCTTTAATTTCTTTGTATGATGCCCAATATTTGCATTGAACGACATGAGTTTCATTATTTTTTATACAAATTAAATCTCTTCCCAAGTCTTCATAACCTTTTTCAATACCAATATAATCAACTTTATATCCTTTTTGTTCATACAAATAACCAATATATCTTTCATACATTTTTCCGATTTCCCAATTACTTTTATTTCTATTTTTTAAATATCTGTCTAAAGCTCTTTGATTTCTTTCTGCTTCATCAAGGTTATCATATTCTGGAACATATTCTCTAACTGGATCTTCATTATCTTTTGCAATATTGTTTTCTGATTTCTGATTTAATAAAAAATCAATATCATTTGCTTCTAATTCTGCTATAAAAGGAAAAATATTTTCGTATAACTTAATACGATTATAAGTAATCCTATACATTTTTCTTAATTCTCTTTTTTCATTGGCATGTTTTTTTACTTCTTGACTTGATATTAGTGAGGGTCTCGATTTATGTTTTAAATAATCCGCAATTTCTAAATCTCTATAGTAAAAATATTCTGCAATAATATTTGCTAAATATGGGTTTCCTATAGATTGTTCATTAATCAAAATTTTTAATGATTCTTCTCTTTCTTTAATATCATTAGATATTTTTCTTGACTCCTCAATAAGAGATTTAATTTCAGAACACAGTTTTTCCAATTCAACTTTCTGTTTAATTAGACTTTGCTCTTTATTATACAAAACATTAAATCCGAATAATTTCATTTTATTAATATTTAAAAATATTACTTTTTTCAAGAAAGTAATAATACCCTGTACCTTTATTATATTTTTGAATTGATTTTTTTACGGAGGTAAAATCATTTTTGAATTCGTTTATTTCTATATTAAAATCCATAATTTCTTTTGTCTTTTTTCTAAAAAGTAATAAGAATAATGTTTGTAAATAATCAATAAAAAAGATAATTATAATAGCACCAAATAAAATTGGCAAAATATAATCCCAATACTTGAATAATATTATACACAAAATTAATATTATAAAAAAAACAAAGTTTAAATTTTTCATTTTCACACAGTTTTTGAGAAAACATAGCACACAACCTAATTATTATATAACACTCACTCCGTCTGGATTCACTTTTGAAACGTGAATTTCATAAGGCAAATTCATTTCGTCATAAACGGCACTCATTGCCTTGGCGATTTTATCGGCGGTGGCTGCACCTTTGCTTAATGCAAAAATAGAAGGCCCAGAACCTGAAATTCCAGAACCCAAGGCTCCGTTTTCATAAGCGGTTTTCTTGATTAAATCAAAACCTGGAATCAACATACTGCGAATGGGTTCGATGCTTTCGTCGTGGAGCGAACGGCCAATCAATTCGTAATCATTTGTATATAATCCGGCAACTAATCCGCCCACATTTCCCCATTGGGTAATGGCACTTTTCAAGGAAACGGTTTGTTTTAATACCGAACGTGCATCCGAAGTTTTCAACTCAATCTGAGGATGCACCACAGTCGCATACAATTCGGATGGGCTGTCAATTTTGATAATATCCAAAGGATTCGAACTTCTTACCAAGGTAAAACCGCCCAATAGGCAAGGAGCAACGTTATCAGCGTGAGCATTTCCACTGGCTAATTTTTCGCCTTGCATCGCAAATTTCACTAATTCTTTTCGGGTAAAAGGACGGCCTAATAATTCGTTGATTCCAAAAACAGCTCCCGCAGAACTGGCTGCACTGCTTCCGATTCCGCTTCCTGCTTTGATATTTTTGTAGATTTCGATTTCGAACCCGAATTCAGTTTCCACTTCTTCCAACATTGCCAAAGCAGCCACTCCAGAAACGTTTTTTTCGGTTTCCAATGGCAAATCTGCACCTACAATTTTAGTAATGCGAATACCTTTTACATCCGATTTTCGAATAATCATTTCGTCACCCGCAGTGGCCAAACACAATCCGAGTACATCAAATCCGCAGGAAAGATTGGCAATAGTTGCAGGGCAAAATATTTTTATTTCATTCATGATTTGTTATTTTGTAAGGTAGAGACGCAATGCATTGCGTCTTTACATTATATATTTCCAATTCGGATTACATCGGCAAAAATTCCCGAAGCCGTTACCGCAGCACCAGCGCCAGCACCTTTTATCAATAAAGGTTGGTCGATGTATCGGTCGGTGTAAAATTGAACAATATTGTCTTTTCCTTCCAAATTATAGAACGGACTTTCTTTTGGGATAAATTCTAATCCAACGCTGGCTTTCCCGTTTTCGAAAGTCGCTACATATTTCAAACGACAATCTTTGGCTTTGGCTTCTGCCAATAAACCTTCGAAATGAGCAGCATTCTTGATCAATGATTTGAAAAAATCTTCGTTGTTGGTTGTTGCCAAACATTCCTCTGGCAAAAATGATCTGTTAGCAATATCTTCGATGTCGAATTGGTACCCGCTTTCGCGAATTAGAATTAGAATCTTTCGGGCAACATCCACACCGCTCAAGTCAATTTTAGGATCTGGTTCTGTAAATCCTTGAACTCCGGCTTCTTTTACTACATCGTGGAACGAATTGTTTTCGTCAAAATTGTTGAAAATAAAGTTCAAACTTCCCGATAAAACCGCTTGGATTTTGTTCACTTTATCACCTGAAGCAATCAAATGTTTCAAGGTATCAATAATTGGTAAACCGGCACCCACATTGGTTTCGAATAAGAAAGGTGCATTGAACTGACGAGAAAGATTTTTTAATTTTTTGTAATTATCATAAGCCGATGAACACGCAATTTTATTGCAAGTCACCACAGCAACATTTTGTTTCAAATAGTGTTCATAGGTTTCAGAAACACTTTGATTTGCTGTAATATCCACAAAAATACTGTTGCGTAAATTGAGTGATTTTACTTTTGAAATAAAAGCTTCTTTGTCGGCAGTTTCTCCGTTTGCTAGTATCGATTGCCATTCTTTCAAAGGGATTCCATCTTCATCAAAATACATTTTTCGAGAATTGGAAACAGCTACAACTCTAAGGTTTATTTTTAGGTTTTCTTTTAAGAATTTCTTTTGTTGGCTGATTTGCTCGATGAATTTTTCACCCACATTTCCAACTCCCATCACGAATAAATTCAATTGTTTGGTGTTTTCTTCGAAGAAGTTTTCGTGCAGCGTGTTCAATGCTTTTTTTACATCTCTTTCGTTAATAACCGCCGAAATATTTCTTTCGGAAGCACCTTGTGCAATCGCTCGGATATTCACGTTATTTTTACCCAAAGTACTGAACATTCGACCGCTCAAACCTTGGTGGTTTTTCATATTTTCGCCCACCAAAGCAATGATGCAAAGGTCTTTTTCGACGATGCAAGGATCGATTTTGTTTTGAGATATTTCTTGTTGAAATACGGTATTGATTGCCATTTCTGCTTTATCGGCATCACTATTCAGAATTCCAATGCAAATAGAATGCTCAGAAGATGCTTGTGTAATGAAGATGATGTTAATATTTTCATGTGACAAGACTTCGAATAAACGTTTCGAAACACCAGCAACCCCAATCATTCCGGAACCTTCCAAGGTGATTAATGTGATATTGTCGATATGGCTGATTCCTTTTACAGGATTGGTATGCGAATTATCTTGATTTGAAATAAAAGTTCCTTCAGCTTCAGGTTCGAAAGTGTTTTTAATCCAAATTGGGATGTTTTTTTTGAAAACAGGTTGGATTGTTGGTGGATACAATACTTTGGCACCAAAATGCGACAACTCCATTGCTTCTTGATAGGAAATAGTAGCAATAGGTTGGGCTTGTTTTACGATTTTAGGGTTGGCGGTAAACATTCCGTTAACGTCAGTCCAGATTTCTAATTCGGAAGCATTTAAAGCGCCCGCCAAGATTGCTGCAGTATAATCAGAACCGCCACGACCTAGAGTTGTACCAATTCCTTCTTCGGTCGAAGCAATAAAACCTGGCATTACTACAATTTGAGAATTATTCGATGCAAAATAATCTGTAATTAATGCATTGGTAACTTCAAAGTTTACGCCAGCCTTTCCAAAGTTATTATTGGTTTTTATGAGTTCGCGACTGTCTTTGTAACCGCTATTTTTATCCTTTTGTTTGAAGGCTTCGGCGATAATATAAGAAGACAATAATTCGCCAAAACTCAAAATAGTATCCGATGTTCTAGGAGATAATTCGCCAAGTAAAAAACATCCGTCAAGTAAAGTTTCAAGGTGATTGATGATTCTTTTGATGTGGCTAAGAAGTCCACTTTGTTCGCTAACAGGGATTAATTCTTTGATAGCGTCAAGGTGTTTTTTCTCGATTTCGGCTACAATTTCTTTGTAACTTTCGTCATTTGAAGCTGCTTTTTGAGAAGCAAGAACTAATAAATCAGTGACTTTGGTAAAAGCTGAAACGACTACAATTAGTTTTTCTTGTTCCGCTTTTTTGATAACTATATCTAATACAAGTTTTATGTTTTGTGCATTGGCTACTGAAGTTCCGCCAAATTTTAATACTCTCATTGTGTTGTTTTTATTTTTGAATGCAACTATTTTTTATACACCTAAGAACTCTCTTCATTTAGAAAAAAGCATGTAAACTGGATTATATGTAAAATGTATACCCCTAAAGGGTAGTGGTTGTTGTAGTGGTGAAAGTAACAGCAAACGCAACTCTAGTTTGAGTTGTTATCGAAGAGTGATATGTTTTGTTGTTGTTTTTCATTTGATTTTTCAAAAGTACAGTTTTTAACAAAATAAAAAAACCTTTTCTTGGGTTTTTGCGAATATTTTAGAAAACAATACCTTAAAAAAAGAATATTAAATATTTTCGCCTCGAAATCTTGTTTTTTAATATTGGTTTGTAGAATTTTGACCCTTCAAACGCCAATATTAAAAATGGATACTACACATTATATAAGTACTGAAGTTCTTTCCTTGGAAACGCTGCAAGAAATTATTTCGCACCATAAATCGTTGGCATTATCCGAAGAGGCTAAGGTCAATATCCAAAAATGTCGAGAGTATCTTGATGCCAAAATGGCTTCGCATTCGAAACCTATTTACGGTATTAATACTGGTTTTGGTTCGCTTTGCAATGTAAAAATCTCTAATAATAACCTTTCTAAACTTCAGGAAAATCTAGTGAAATCGCATGCTTGCGGAACAGGAGATGAAGTGCCGAACGCCATTGTAAAATTGATGTTGTTGCTCAAAATCCAATCGTTGAGCTATGGTCATTCCGGGATTCAATTGCAAACGGTAGAGCGATTGGTCGATTTCTATAATAATGATGTTTTACCGATTATTTATACCCAAGGTTCGCTTGGTGCTTCTGGCGACTTAGCTCCTTTAGCACATTTATCTTTGCCGTTATTAGGTGAAGGAGAAGTTTTTTTTGAAGGTAAAAAAGTCCATTCAAGTGAAGTTTTAAAACATTTTGGATGGGAACCTATCGTATTGAAATCTAAAGAAGGATTGGCATTGTTGAACGGAACTCAATTTATGAGCGCTTACGGTGTGCACGTTTTGATAAAAGCCTGCCAATTTTCGTATTTGGCAGATTTAATTGGAACCATTTCTTTGGAAGGATTTGATGGAAGAATAGAACCTTTTCACGAATTAATTCACTCCATTCGACCGCACAAAGGACAAATTGTAACTGCGAATCGGGTGACCCAATTTTTGAAAGGGAGTAAAATTAGTAATCAAGTGAAAAAGCATGTTCAGGATCCGTATTCTTTTCGATGTATTCCGCAAGTTCACGGTGCTTCAAAGGACGCGATTGATTATGTGAAAAATGTATTCAAGACCGAAATCAATTCGGTTACCGATAATCCTAACATATTTATAGATACTGACGAAATTATATCGGGTGGAAATTTTCACGGACAGCCTTTGGCTTTGGCTTTAGACTTTATAGCTATTGCTTTGGCCGAATTGGGAAGTATTTCAGAAAGAAGAACTTTTCAATTGATATCGGGTTTGCGCAATCTTCCCGCATTTTTGGTGGATAATCCTGGTTTGAATTCGGGATTGATGATTCCGCAATATACAGCAGCGAGCATCGCCAGTCAAAACAAACAATTGGCTACACCAGCCAGTGTCGATAGTATTGTTTCGAGCAATGGTCAGGAGGATCATGTGAGTATGGGGGCAAATGCGGCGACCAAAGCTCTGCGAGTGATGGAAAATGTAGAGCGAATTCTTGCCATTGAATTGATGAATGCTTCGCAAGCCATTGAATTTAGAAGACCATTGAAATCTAGTGAATTTATTGAGCAGTTTTTAAAATCCTATCGTGAAGAAGTTCCTTTTGTAAATGAAGACCGAATTTTGCATTATGATATCGAGAAAACAGT
>DAORUG010000091.1:0-11905 GCA_035433125.1 Flavobacterium sp. | reverse complement strand
TTTGTTTTTGGGCAATCACTTTATCCTGTTCAAGTGTTTTTTTAATGTAATCTTGCGCTTCAATTTCTTTTTCCAAAGTTTCAAAATCAGCAATCACAGGAACATCAAAATAAGATCCATCATTAAAAACCAAAGCATTCCCACCGTTTAAACTAGTAAGTTGTTCATTGAGCTTGGTAATAAAAGAAGCATTTTCTAAAAACTGTTTCTTGATTTCCAACAATTGAATTTTCGCTTTGTTGACATCCAGAATAGTACCATCCCCGCTTGCCAGTTTCTTATTAAAATGAGCCAACCATTTCTCGGTAGCTTCTTGCCTTTTGGTCAAAGGAACTTGCAATTTGTTTCGGTACACCAATTCAATGCAAATCTTTTTGGCTTCCAAAAGTAAGGCTTGGTTGGCGGCTTTCAAGTGTAAATCGGCTTGAATATCCAATTGGTTGGCTAACGTATTTTTCTTCCCATAAACCGAAGGAAAATCGAAAGATTGTGTAATGGTAAAATCGGTCTGATTACCGGCATTGGCAGGACTTCCTTTTAAATAATCATATTCAACCGTTGGATTATACAAAGAATTACCTGTTCTATGCTGTACTTTCTGTGCGCTCCAATACTGCGTATTGGCTTGTATCGTCTTGTTGTTTTTGGCAATTTCGGATAAGACTTTATCTATACTAGATTGAGCAAATCCCAAACCAAATGATAGCATTGCAAAACCAATTAATAATTTAGTTTTCATTTATTACTTTTTTTCGATTAGATAAATAATACACTACCGGAACAATAAAAATGTTCAATAATGTGGAAGTCAACAGGCCTCCTAAAATAACTTTCGCCATTGGACTTTGAATTTCGTTACCCGGTAAATCGCTGGCTAGTGCCAAGGGTATTAAAGCCAATCCCGCGGTTAAAGCCGTCATCAAAATAGGACTTAATCGATCCTTTGAACCTTGAATAACGGTTTCATAAAGCGACAATCCTTCTTTTTCCAACGTTTCGTAATGAGAAACCAACAAAATTCCGTTTCGGGTGGCAACGCCAAACAAAGTGATGAAACCGATAATGGCAGGAATACTCAAAATACCACTGGTAAAATAAATGCTGAATACACCACCAATTAAAGCCAACGGAAGATTAATCAAAATGATGGAAGCCGTTTTGACCTTTTTGAATTCCTGATACAGAATTAAGAATATAATCAATAACGAAATAAGTGAAGTTAAAACCAAAGTTTTGGAAGCTTCGGCTTCGGCTTCAAATTGTCCACCATATTCAATATGATAATCTTCAGGTAATTTTACTTTTTCATTAATGATTTTCTGAATATCAGCTACCACACTTTTTTGGTCACGCCCAGTTACATTGGCAGAAACAAAGGTTTTACGTTGCACATTCTCGCGATTGATGGTATTGGGACCAGAAGCGCTTACTATATCGGCTACATAATACAAGGGTATTTTTTTGCCGTCATAAGTATCAATCATTGCATTTTTGATGTTCTCGATTTTACCTTTGTTGGCATCATCAAAACGAAGCATCAAATCAAAAGTCTTGTTGCCTTCATAAATCTCTGATACTTTTTCTCCTGCAAATGCTACATCAACAAACTCATTAAACTGGCCAATGGTAATTCCGTATTGGTTCAAAACTGCACGTTTGGCCTTAATCTGAATTTGCGGAATTTCAACTTGTTGCTCCACACTCAAATCAACCAATCCCTCTATATTCTGGATTTCATTTTTGATTTCGTTGGATAAGGTAAAGAGTTTATTCAGGTCGTTGCCAAAAATCTTGATGGCTATGTTGGCTCGTGTTCCCGAGAGCATATGGTCAATTCGGTGTCCTATGGGTTGACCAATTGTGATATTAACTCCTGAAATTCCTGCTAATTTCTCCCGAACATCAGCCATAAATTCAGCTCTGCTTCTTTCTTCAAGTGTAAAAGGAGCATCAATTTCGGCAGCATTTACACCTTGTGCGTGTTCATCTAGTTCGGCTCTTCCCGTTCTTCTCGTGGTGATTTTTATTTCGGGTACGGATAGCAATGCTTTTTCAACCTGAGTGCCTATCTTGTTACTTTCCTCCAGGGATATTCCGGGCAAACTAACGGCACTGACCACCAAGGAACCTTCGTTGAATTCAGGCAAAAAGCTTCTTCCCAATTGGCTCAAAGCCAATAAAGCAATCAAAAACAAAACTCCTGCAATGACAAGTACTGTTTTTTTCATTTCCATTGCGCGGTTCAAAGCATTGGAATACACTTTTTGCAAACGTTCCACCAACCAACTTTCCTTGTGCTGTTTTAAAAGCATTTTGTCGTTAGTCAATAAATAACTGGCCAAAACTGGCGTCAGTGTAATGGAAACGATTAAAGAGGCAAACAACGCTACAATGAAAGCGATACCAAGCGGTGCCAATAATTTGCCTTCCATTCCTGATAAAAAGAACAATGGTAAAAACGCAACGATGATAATAAAGGTGGCATTAATAACCGAACTCCTGATTTCAAAGGAACCATCAAAAATAACAGTCAGTTTGTCTTTTTGTTCCGCTTTGGGTTTTAGTGCATTTTCTTTTAGTCGTTTAAAAACATTTTCCACATCAATAATGGCATCATCCACCAAATCACCAATGGCAATTGCCATACCTCCTAAACTCATCGTGTTGATGGTAAAACCCAGATATTTCAAGGTCAAAATGGCAACAATTAATGAAATAGGAATAGCCAATAAGGAGATAAAAGTAGCCCTCCAATTCATCAAGAATAAAAACAGAATGATAATGACAAATGCAGTTCCTTCCAATAAAGTTTTTTGAATATTGTTGATGGAAGCATTAATGAAATCAGCCTGACGGAAGATTTTGGTATTAATGTGAACATCTTTGGGCAAGTTCTTTTGAATGTCAGCAATAGAAGCATCAATAGTTTTGGTGAGTTCCAACGTATTGGTTGCGGGTTGCTTCATTACGGTCATAATCACGGCAGGTTCCCCTTTTAACGAACCATCACCAATTTTTAAAGAAGCACCAATTTTTATTTCGGCAACATCTTCAATTTTGATTGGATTTCCATTCTGCATTTTTATCACAGATTTGCCTAAAGCTTCAATTTCGTTGGTTCTACCAATTCCTTTAACAATATATTCGTTGTTGTATTCGTTCATAAATCCACCAGACGAATTACCATTGGCTTCTTCACTAGCCTTTAATAATTCGCTAAGCGAAACATTGTAATAATTCATCTTTTGGGGAGAAGCCAATATTTGGTATTGCTTGTATTCTCCGCCAATGACAACTACTTGTGATACACCACCCGTTGCCAATAATCGGGGTCTAATAGTCCAATCGGCAATAGTTCTTAAATCAATTTGGGAAGTCTTGTCTGCCGTTACACTGACCAACATAATTTCTCCCATAATGGAAGATTGGGGTCCCATTGTGGGATTTCCAACACCTTGTGGCAGTTTTTCGGCTACTGCGGTAATTTTCTCATTTACAATTTGTCTTGCTTTGTATATGTCAGTATTCCATTCAAATTCAACCCATACAATAGAAATTCCAGCAGAGGAAGAAGAACGAACTCGTCTCACATTGGTAGCACCATTTACAGAAGTTTCAATAGGAAATGTAACCAGTTTTTCCACTTCTTCAGGAGCCATTCCGTGCGCTTCAGTAAGCACAACAACCGTTGGAGCCGTTAAATCTGGAAACACGTCAACTTCCATTTTAGAAGAGATAACACTTCCAAAAATCAACAACAAAACCGATGCTATCACTACAAAAAATCGATTGTGCAGCGAGAATTTAATTATTTTATTTAGCATAAGTTACAGATTAATGTTCGTGTCCGTGAGCAGGTAAAGCACCTGATGCACTGGATAGTTTAATTTGATAACCACCTTTGGTAACCACTCTTTCATTTTCAGAAATACCTTCAAGAACTTGTACGTTCAAGCCATCACTGGCACCCAATTTCACTTCTCTTTTTTGAAAACTTTCACCACCGGTTTGGACATACACGTAGAAAATCCCTTGTTCTTCAATAAGAGCGGAAACAGGAACTACTAAAGCATCAACAATAGTAGAAGATTTTAGATAAATCTCAATTATAGAACCCGAAACCAATTGACCTGCATTGTCAATTTCAAAAGTGACAGGTATAAATGGTGTGGATGCTGATGCACTTTTCCCATAAGAAATAATTCTTCCGTTCAAGGCAGCAGTATTGTAAACTACATCGCTTTGAGGTGTTTTAAAATTGGCAGAGCTAATGCTTGATAATCTGCTAAAGTAATTCTGGGACACATTGGCTTGTACAATCAATTTCTTGTTTTTTGAAATCGTGGCCAATGGTGTTCCCGATGGCACATATTGCCCTTCAGTGACCAATACATTTTTAACAAAACCCGACATTGGAGACAGCACATTTAGACCTTTAGAACCATAATTTTTGGAAACAGTGGCATAGGCAGTTTGTGCGTTTTCAAATTGTAGTTTTACTTGTTGGTGTTCTTTCTCGGAAACGATTTTATCTGCTACCAATAATTTGGAACGCTCATAGTCTGCTTTGGCTTTCAAATAAATAGCTTTAGCCTCTTTTACCGAAGCATCAATATTACTTTCAGTCATATCGCCGCCGCTAATAGTAAAAAGGGAACTTCCTGAATTTACAGCCGAACCCACAATAGTATTTTTACCTGTAAACACAACGACACCGCTTGCTTTTGCCGTTACA
This sequence comes from Flavobacterium sp., assembly GCA_035433125.1. Classification (GTDB taxonomy): domain Bacteria; phylum Bacteroidota; class Bacteroidia; order Flavobacteriales; family Flavobacteriaceae; genus Flavobacterium. The sequence continues at coordinate 7,170 of DAORUG010000091.1, read as the reverse complement.
ATGATTTCATCCCCCGGAGCAGAAAGAATTTGACCACTTGTTTTGATAACGTCATTGAATGTCTGTCTTTGGATAGCTTTATTGGCAAATTCCACTTTCCAAGCTTGTTCTTTCAAATAAGAAATAGCGCCACTTTCTGCTTGTTCAGGTTGTTGCGCCAAAGCAGTTTTCATATCTGCATAAACCACCACATTTTCAATCGTGATTTTATCAGTGAAGTTTTTGGTTACAATATCAAAAACCAAAGTTCCTGTTCCTGCCGTTTTCGGACTTAAAGCCAAACGGAATATTCCGGGCGAACTTGGGGCATCAACTGAATTTTTGATACCCTGATCTCCAACAATCAAACTGACAGTAATTTTAGCATCGGTTAATGCTTTAAAATTTTCACCCAAAACAGTAAAGTGGGCAGCAAACTTTGAAGTTTCACCGACTACCAAAGGTTTGAATTCGACAAACAATTCTGAATTTTCGGTGTAGAGGGTATATGCCAATGGTTCTAAAGCAGAACCTTCTTTTGTTTCCTCTTTTTTGTTACAACTTGTAAATCCAATAAAGAATAGACCAAGCAGCATTATTTTTTGCATTATTTTCATATAGTATAAAGTTTTATTTAATGCCTGTAATTACAACAATTACAGGCATTAAAATAGATTAATGGTCGTGTTTTTCTCCATTCTCGTGTTCGTGACCGTGTGCTTCTTGTGGAGCTACACTATCTTTCCCAACCGTAAATTCTTCTTGGGTTACTGTATCAGTTTCGTGATTTGGATGCTCTGCACCGTCTGCGTGTTGATGCGTTCCATCGGTGTGGTCGTGTCCTTGTTCTTCTGTTTTCTTACCATTACAAGCAGTAAATAGCATTCCTGCAACTGCCATTGAAAGCAATAATTTTTTACTCATCTTTTAAGATTTTGTTTTTTGAAATCGTGAATCTTCGATTTCATTGATTTTGTTTTTAGAAAGTTGTGTATATGAAAATAACTTATAACCCAAAAAAGGCAATAAGTGTCCTGTAATTCAAAGATTGAATAGTTTAACTAAAAAGTGTGGGCGGCCCACGAAATTGTAGAAAGAGTAAATGAGGAGAAATAAAAATTAGCGGTTCTTTGTTCCGAACTACTTCTTTTTTAGTATAATACCCTATAACATTTGAATAGGACAAACAACTGTTTAAAACAATTATCTGATTAGGAACTTCTTTGACAATACTAACCACATCTTCTATGTGACTATTTGAAAAACTGTCTGAAGTATGATTAAAATGGGAGAATAAGAAAGGCAACCTATTTTCATCCGATTGCTCCTCGTGATGGTGATGGTGTGTGCCATTGTGGGTATGTTCTATAATATGCGTATGCGGAAACAAACTGTGCCCAAACTGAAGGATACAGGCCGTGTAAAGAAAATAAATATAGAGTTGCTTCTTTATCATCTTTGCAAAAGTAAGTAATTTTTTTTTAAAGAAAATCACATTAAATACAAGTATGTTGTACATTTCAGTTGCCACTCCTTTGCCAACGACCGAAGATTTCAGAAAATACAGAATATTAATTTCTGCATCGGCAAATAATTCTATTTACTTTTTAGGGACAAAAACCAATCGCTTCAACATCGTTTTTAATTTTTTACCCGGTCTAAAAAGTATCGAAGTACTTGTGATATTTTGGGCTTTTACCGCTTCGGGGGTAGCACTACTATCCCCTTTGATACTAACCTGAAACGAGCCCAAATTTCCCAAACGGACAATTTTTCCTTGTTCTAAAGAATTGGAAACCTCTGTCACCAGACTCATAATTACAAGATAACAATCGGCTGGAGTTGCTGAACAACTGAAAGAAACTTGTTCTGCCAATTCTTCCAAATCAATTTCGCCAAAATTACTGGCGCGAGGGTAATATTTCATAGGAGCCGAAGCATCGTTAGGATTTATTTTTCCCGAAGGTGAAAAAGGTATGGCCATGCTAAAATAGATTAGAGTTGTACAATTTTGGTATATGCTACAGACAAAGATACGGAATAATACTACTCCATAAATAAAACTACGGCCGTAGATTGACTAACCTACGGCCGTAGTTCACCTTAAACTACCGCGGTAGTTTGACAGACTAAACAAATGCTTTCTTAGCTTTGGTTAGTATGAGGTTATAGACGCTACAAGTCTGGGGATGAAACGCTTTATGCGGCAGGAATTTTATTAAAGATTACTTTTTTAAAAAAAATAACGCCAAATGTGGGAAACCGTAAAATAGTTAATATTTAACTACATACATTTGACTGTATTTTTTAAAAATGTATTCAGGGAAGCTTAAAAGTATATAGAATAAGCAAAAAAAAAAGCACAATTTATTTTGAATTTTTTTGTTTAAAACTTAGTGTCATTTTATTTGCTTATGCCAGTTTAGAACAAACCGCGACTATTACAACCGATTATTATGGCAATAAAGTAACGACTCAAAAAGATCAATATGGCAATACAACAGGAACAGTCAAAACAACCACTGATTATTATGGAAACGTTAAAAACACATACTATGACCAAATATGGCAAGGTGAAAGAATAAATAGAATATTTATAGGTATGAATGACTAAAATAAATTAGAAAGAGCTACATCGGAAGTTGCTCATTTTTTTGTTCAAATAGCCAACCACAGATAAATTGGCATACTTAAAATATAATACATTATTTACATACAAAATAAATTAATTTGTTTACAGGAAGTTTAAAATAATATGTTGTTATAATTATTATATTTGAGTGTAATTTATATGAATCATTAAAAAAGTGATTACTTAATAATCTATAACTTATAAATATGTCTTTAATTAATTGTAAAGAATGTAACGAAAAAATAAGCAAAAATGCAGAAAGTTGCCCGAAGTGCGGATATCAATATTCAAAAAAAGAAACAAACAATGGTTGTTTTACTAATATTTTGATTATGGTTGGTTTCATTAGTATTTCTTCATTTGTCTTTAGAAATTGCAATAATGCTATAAATGTTAATAATCCTGATTTTGTTGATACAACTGCTGTATATGAAAAGCCAATACCAGTATATGAAAATCCAACTCCAGTAGTTGAAAACCCAATTCCAGTAGATGAAAACCCAACTCCAGTAGCTACCAATAAAATTTCAAAATCAGTAGCAGAAATACGTAAAGAATATGCTAAAACATTAAGTTATGATATATATAAAGGTGGAGGTGATTTAAAAGTAAGTGTTTCTGGATATAATAATGAAACTTTAGAATTGACAAGTATAAATATGAATGATGATGCTTATAATGCATTTGAAACTTCTGGCTTTTTTGATGAATATCATAAAACCTTTCCAGTTATTGTTTTAATTGGTAATAATGGCTACAAAAGATACCATCCAGATATGATACAAGTGGGTTATTAAAAATATTCTGCTTTGAAACTTGTTTTAAAAGAATGTAAACTTAGAAAGTTGGTAATACAAATTATTCAAAATTAAAAAACAAAAAGGCAAACCATTAACGGTATGCCTTTTTTTGTTCAAATATTCTACTACTGGTAATACGATTGCCTCATGTTTTTTTGGCCGCAGATTGCACAGATTTGAACGGATTTTTTTATTGGGGGTTGTGGTAAGTAGATTGTGTGACGAGTTTTTCTTTTAGTTTATAAAGTGTTAGCTAGGTTCAAAGTGACGGGGTGGTTAATACAACCTACACACTAAATTTATTTTCACTTTTTTTCATTTATTTTTACCCTTTTACGGTTTCCCTCAAAGAACTTAAGATTGCTTTATTGTATGTTTGTATATAATCCCCAAAAAGTTATTAATGAAAATTTCTGCCGACAAACAATTTCAAAAAATCACAATAGAACAAATTAAAACTATTTTAAAAAATCAAGTTCCTGACCAATTTGACAAAATGATTATTTCTGAAAATCAAGAGTTCAAACGAGCCGACTACAGTTTTTCAAAAATGAAGTTTCAAAAGGTAGAAAGAGAAATTCAGTTTGTCAAATTCCCGCTTTATGATGCCGTTACAGATAATTTTAAAGAAATTGAAGGAGGAGAAAAACTGTTGGGACAAAAGGCAGTTTTAAAAAATGATAACCTTTTAAAAATACTGAATCAAAAATTCAAGATTAATGGTTCTAAACTGGATAAAATCCACATAGAAAACCCTCTTAAATTTCCTTTTGATGAGATTAACAATGAAATTAATCCAATTCAAAGAAAATATTTTTTCCCTGATTTATCATACAAAGAAAGCTGCCCTACCTGTATAACAAATAAATATGTTGGTTGTCCAGATAGTGAATGTAAAGGAAGACACGATTACACTTGTCCTTCCTGTAATGGAAGTAAAAAAGTAGATTGCAAACCCTGTAAATGCTCCGGTTTTATAAAGTGTGATCAATGTCGAGGAAGTGGAGAATGCAAGTGTTCAAAATGTGGCGGTAAAGGAGAAATAAAATGTGGTTCTGGATTTTTTGACAGTGGTTGTAATGGTACTGGAATGGTTACTGTAAATGGAAAACAACAACGTTGTAAAAAATGTAGCGGTCGGGGTATTTACCCTTGTTCAGATTGTCGTCAGGGAATTGTAAATTGTAGCAAATGCGCTGCTAAAGGAGAATTACGTTGTGAAAATTGTAATGGCCGTGGCGAAATAAATTGTGATTATTGCAGAGCGCAAGGCACTATAATTTGCAAAACGTGTTATGGAGACAAAGATCGTTATGGAATGGTCGATTGTCCTACGTGCAACACAATGGGATTAATGGCACAATTGGTCTATGTTGAAACTACAGTTTCAAATGACAGCATAGACAAACTTACATTTGAAGGTGAGACTATTTCTGTAGTGGAATCAGATATTAAAAAACACATCATTACCGATGCTCCATATTTAGAAATATACAAAAGATTAAATGCTGTAAAAACCGAAAACTACGATGAATACAGCTTGAAATTTGCAACAAATTTCGAATCAGATTTAAAACTCAACAAAACTATTTTTCCTTTAGTAGTCAAAGAACAAATGAGTTACCAAATAATTCCTTGTGTCGAAATTGCATACAAACACATTATTACAAACGAAGAACACAACCTAACTATAATAGATATTTGGAGTAATCCTGAAGTCATTTTTCAAAGTGATGCGGAAGAATTAAAACAAAATATTGGTAACGCCACAAAAGCAGTAGGTGGTTTTTTTGGAAAGCTTTTTAAAACCAATAATTTCAAAACCAAAGAAGACAAGAGAAACGAAATCATCTTACTTATTTATTTGGCAAAAGTTGACGGTAAAATGGAAGAGCAAGAGAAAATCTTCCTTTCAGAAATGATTGGAAATCTAAATGAGTTTACAAATACAGAAAAACAACTTTTATTTGATTTAATGAATGCTTCGGTTTTACCCGAATTAACAGTTAAAGAAACTGCTTTCAGTTCCAAAGAAAGAGCAAACGAAGTAATGGATAAGTTAAATCAGTTAGCGGCAAGTGATGGCGAAATAGAAGCAACAGAAAAAATATTAATCGATAAAATAATGCAATTAATCAAGTCTTAAAAAAGGATAAGAACTAAATGGGGGAAATAGTTTTTTTTAAATAAAATTTTAAACAATAATGACAAACGAACAACTCAAAAAAACTAGAAAAAGACCTTTGGAATTCTGCCAATTCGCTCCGTGCTTATGATGAGGTGAAAGCAGCTGATTATGGAGTGACAGTTCTTGGACTTATCTTTCTACGATTTGCAGAAAACAAATACAGCCATTTAACTGTTCTATAACTTTTATATTCTGTTTAAAATATTTTCACTGATTTGATTTCCAAAAAAGATATGCTTTTCTTATTTCATCCCAATAAACTTTATCAGCTATTTTAGGATAGGCAGGATGATAAGCATTAATGCATAATTTACTTGAGGAGATTTTATAAAATGCTGTATGCTTGGTTTCTTCATCAGCATATTTCCTTGCCGAATTTGAAATAGTCCAACCAATTTTATCTAAATCTTTAAAATCAAAATAATAAAGTGTATTCCCAAATACGATAACCTCGGGATTTATTTCACTAATTTGTTTTATAAGTTCTTCCTTCTTATCATCATAAGCTTTTTTTATATCCTTATAATTTGATGTTGAACCAGCAGGAGATTTATTAATATTAATATAGGCGATTTTTTTCACAACTTCATAAGCATCTTCGTTTGCAAAAGGAACATCATGCCATTCAAGATCGGGATACAAAATACCATAAGTGGCATATATCATTTTTCTAAAAGTTGGTATCGACAAAGCATTATTTTTATGTAAATTCAAACGAAATTCTTCACAGAGATCTCTTTGTTTATTTTCATCACCTTCGGCAACATTACCTTCCTTCAAAATCCATAAAACTTTCACAGAAGATTTTTTATATTCCTCATTATCGATTATTCCATCTTTAATTAATTCCATTTTATTATTGCAATATTTGTACATGTGTGTTAAAAGTAGTTAACTAAGAATATAAATCCTGCATTTCCCTTATTCTCACTTTCATTGTCGCAATCAAACTTTCTGGTGCTACAACTTTTACATTGTTACCATATTTGAGAAGTTCCATAATAAAGTCGTGGGTAAGATGAATATAAATTTCAAATGTGACAAAATCTCCTGTTTCTATCGTTATACGCTGGGAATCGTGCAATGGGAAAGTCTTTATATATTCTCCTTGCATCTTGGAAAATTGAAGAATCACCTTTTCAGCGGGCGAGTCTCTTAACACACCAAAAGCATTGCGGAACTCCTTTTCCACGTTAAAAGTAAAAGGTTTAAATTTGGTATCAGTAATTTTTAAATTCGAGATTCGATCCAAACCAAAAGTTTTAACCACTTCATTTTTTTTATCCAAAGCAACCAAATACCATCTGTTTTGTGACTCCTTTAGCGCAATGGGATATACTTCGCGTTGGGTGCTAAAATCCTCCCAATGTTTTTGATGGGTAAATTGCAGTATAAAACGATTTTGAATAGCGTGAATGATCCCGTGAATGAGTTCGGTTCCCAATGACTTTCTCTTTTCAAGAAACACACTTGGCGACAATTTGTTTCCTTCTTGCAGGGCATGATGTATTGAAAATGCATCAATCATCCGAGTTACCGACTGGTCTTCTATCTCGGCTTCATCAATAGTA
>DAORUG010000090.1:0-12124 GCA_035433125.1 Flavobacterium sp. | reverse complement strand
TTCGAGTAGAAACATTAGCGCTATTTTCGGCTTCAATTTTTCCGCTGGCAGTTATGAATCCACCTTCGGTGTTTTCAGAAACTCCGCTTACTTTCACGGCAATGGCTGCTTCCTTGGTGATTTGTTCTTTTTTGTCTCCTCCGCAAGAAGTCAATACAATTGCGGAAATGGAAAGGATGGCTATTATTTTTTTCATATTTTTTTCTATTGATGATTATCTTTTTTCTTGGTTCTAAAATCTTAATACTTAATACTCCAGTCTTAATACTTCTTACTTAGTCAAAAACTGCAAATACTCCTGTGTAAAATCATACTCGAAAACCGCTTGCAGCAACTGCAATTCTTTCTGGAACATTTGGGTTTCCGCTTGCAATAAATCCGTGGTTTTTTCCAAGCCTTGGGTGAAACGGTTGCTTCGGATTCTGTAGGCTTCTTGCGATTGTTCCAAGGCCAATTTTTCCAGATTCACCTTGTTTTCGGCGTCTTTCAACTGGCGATTCGTTTTGTTGAGTTCCAGTTGACTTTGCGATTTGTATTGTTGGTTTTCGACTTCCGCCTTTTGATATTCGGCTTTGGCTTTTTCCATTTTTCCAATGGATTTGTACCCGTCGAAAACTTTCCAGGACAATTGCGCTCCCACCAAATACCCTTGGGCATTGGTTCCAAAAAGGGTGTCATCGTACAATTCGTAACTTCCAAAAGCATTCAAGCTGGGCAAGAAATTCATTTTGCTTGATTGCAACATTTTGGCGTAAGCCTCAGATGATTTATCCATTGCTAGAATGTCTTTTCTATTGCCGGAAAGTGTTGTATTTATACTTGAAATAACAATCGTATTATCTAATTCTTCCAAGGGTTTATACACTTTATTGGTATTGTCTTCATTCAGCAGAAAAGCCAAATAATCCGAAGCGTTTTGCACATTGCTTTTGGCGTATTGCAATTGGTTTTTGATTTCGTTGACACGAACTTGCACCGATAATACATCTGTTTTTTGAAGAATTCCTTGGTTGAAATAATTGGTAATTAGTTTCAAATTGGCATCCGCGGTGGCATTTGCTTTTTCTAAAACTTTTACTGCTTTGTAAGCTAGTTGCAATTGCATAAAAGATTTGTTGACTTCCAAAGCCAAGTATTCTCCCGTGCGTTCGGTTTGCAATTGAAAAGCTTCCATTTTGGACTTGGCAGCTTGTCGTCCGTACAAACCATCTACATTGATCAAGGGTTGCAAGACCTCAATTTTGGTGGCGTAGTTTTGGGTTGCGGCAGGATCATTCAACAAGCCAGGATTAAAATCCGAAGCCGTCAACACTTCCTGATTCAATTTCGAACCAAAAGCCATCAATGGATTTGTGGTTGAAATCGCAGTGTGCGATGCTGTAATGCTGGGCAAAAACAGTGCATTGGATTGTCGGTAATCGGCTTGTGCCGATTTGAACGCCTGATTCGCAATCTGGAGTTGCAGGTTTTTGTCGTTGGCTTTTTGTACAATATCTTTTTTGGAGATGGTCAAAGTGTCTTGCCCAAAACCCAAAGCCGATATGGAAAATGTTCCAATGATGATTATAAAATTGATGTTCCTCATAATGATTGTTCTTGATTATGGGGCAAAGATATATTCGCGGTATTTTTTGTTCAGTAACAAGTGTTACATTGATGGATAAAAAATATTTTTTATAGAAATGTGGGTTTCTTGAAAATAATAATTGTAGGATTTATTGTAGGTGGGATAAAATTGGTATATTTGGGAAAACTATAAAGAGTAACAAACCTTATCTTAACTAACCTATTTTGGTTGCTTATATAAAGGTTTGTTTCGAGTATAATGTGTGAAACCTTAACAACCCTAATTACACTTGATTAATGACAATCTTAGAGCAACTTCGCAAAGCTGGAATTTCAGATAAAAACATTATCAACACCTTTATGTTTAAGGCAGGTGGTTATAGCAATAATGAAAAACATTCATATACGTTTGGGAGTTCAAAAAATCCTGAAATTTTTTGGGGTGAAATCCACTTTAATGGAAAGGGGAAACTCCATAAAATAGTAACAGGAAATCTATTAGCTAGTGAAAAATCAAAATTAGATTTTGTAAAAAATGCACTGAGTGACATAAAGGGTAACCACGGATATACAATTCAACATAGAATTTTATTTTCCCGAAGACCACTCAAAGGTAAATTTCAATGGAAAGATGATTTCAGAATCAAACCCTGCATAAATACTTCGCAAATAGGTAAAGGATTAGCTTATGGTGTAGATAATATTCATTTAAAAGATACAGAAAAACACTTAGGTCCACCTTATCCATTTATACTTGAGGTTAGAACAAAAAAAAGTCCTAATTATATCATAGAACATAACAGAATTTTTGAAGCACTAGATTTATATGAATGGTTATTAGGATTACTAATACCTCATTTATTAAGCTACCCTCTCAATAACAATTACCCTAAATGGGTAGTACTGCAAAAGGACGGTAATTTAGAATATCATTTGGCAAAAGAAGGTTTCAGTGCTCATGAATCTGAAATTGAATCAAGTGATGATTTTTCTGCATTAGACATACCAAATGTCCCAAGATATTCAGGTAATGAGGACTATTACAATCACTTATGGATTCATAGTAGTGAAATCGAATTACCTGTTGAAATGGAACATAATTTGAATTCGTTTGATAATTTGCCCACAGAATTAAAAGAAAATTTCAAACGTTCCCTTTATTGGTTTAATACAGGTTTAAAACTTTACAACAACAATCAGTTATCTGTAATCCCATTTGTTACTGCAATTGAAAGCCTTAATCCCAAACCTTCTGAGCAGTGTTGTCCTGATTGTAAAAGGCCTTTGGATGATGGCCCTACTAAATTATTTAGAGAATTTTTAAATAAACATTTATTATTGCCGAAGGATATTGACAATTTAAAAAATAACATTTACAAACTACGATCAGATATGGTTCATGGCAACTTTGCAACAGCTGCTGACCAAAATTTTCATTCGATTGGAAAATTTGAACATCATGATTTTATTGCTGAAAATTTTATTCGACGAGCTTTAGTAAATTATTTATGCACAGGTAGTTATGAATAAAAAATAAGAAAAATGCAATCTGTGCCCTTACCCAGGCAATCGCGTGCGTCAAGCTCGTACAAACCAACTCACACCATCAATAAATCTAACCATAAAAAAAAATGAAAAACATTATCTACATTTCAAGTCTAATTTTAATTGGAATTTCAATTTTTCTACTAGTAGAAAATCCTAATTCCGTCAGAATGAGTTTAATAGCGGGAGCATTAACCTTTGTAGGTTTTGCATTGAATATTGCAGGTTATGCATTAAATAAAAAAATCAATAACGAAAATTTATAATCCTTTCCTATATTTGTAACCAATAAAAAAATTGAACAGAAAGAACGCAGTTCGATATTAAAACATATCAAAATGAAATAATACAGAAATAATTGAACATCAAAAGGTCAAATTTATGAAAGAAAATGGCAAAAGAATTCAAATTTTTGATATTGCGAAAGGAATTAGTATTATTTTGATGACCATTGGTCGCTATGACTTTGGTGCTATTTATCCCTATTTATTGGAGTTCCAAAATATCACTTCGGTTTTGAGAATGCCCACTTTTATTTTTATATCCGGTTATCTATTTAGTGAGCGGTTAAATTTTAAGTATTTTTTATTCCATAAAATAGATGGTTTGCTAAAGCCTTTGCTTAGCTTTATACTTAGTTTAACTTTGTTGAATATAATTTTTTATACCATTGTTTCGGATGTGATAACTTTTGGTGGTGTTTTCGGACACATTACCAATTTGGCTCGATACTTTTACCACGGCAGTTTTGATGCCATAAATGTTTCTTTCTGGTTTATTGGGGCACTGTTTTTAGGTCAGGTGGCGCTTAAAGGTTTTTTAGAAATTAAGGGATTGAATAAACCTTTGAATTATGTCTTTTTATTAGCTTTTTTTCTGGTACTAATCCTCTTGAATACTATTAAAATCAAATTTTATTGGACAGAATATATTCCTATTTTCTTAGCTTATTTATTGATAGGCTATAGTTTCAAAAAAATTAGCACGCGCTTTCTTGGTGGAACTTCTTTTTTTTACAGTAAGATAATGATTGTATTCCCAATTTTATTTTTTATGTCAATCTTCCTCTTGAATCAATTCAATATTGAAATTAATTTTAGTTTAGGTGGACTCGAATTTAATTATCATTATCTTTTAGCAATATCGCTTTTGGGTGTTTTTACAGTGCTTTATTTATGTCGTTACTTTGAAAAAATACCGATTCTAAACTCTTTTTTGGTCTATTGTTCTAAAGCGAGTTTTTTTATTTTGGCCTATCACATATTCATCAAAGACATACAAGATGTTCTGTTTGACCTAAAAGCATATAATCCGGTATTGCACACATTGCTATTTATTTCAAACATTATACTGTGTTGTCTTATTTATAGATTCCTGCAGAGAGTGCCATTTGTTCGCATTCTATTCTATCCTTTGAAAGTAATTGTATTAACCAATGCTGAAATCAAACTATTGAAATCCAGGTACATCAACAGATTTATTCCAAAAGATATTTTTCTTGACATTGTCGCTAGATAAAAAAGAACCCTATCTCATACTAAAATCAATCCTTCTTATCAGCAACCGGCGGAAGTTCAGTCACCTCTACTTTGATGGCGACTGCATAATCATTTGGAATGATTTTACTGCCGTGGGCATTGGCATACACTTTGGTAAATTCGGCTCCAAAATACAAGATTATGGCAGAATAATAGACCCAAATTAAAATAATAATTACCGATCCTGCTGCACCATAAACAGTGGCAACGGTTGAACTCCCCAAGTAAAACCCAATAGCAAATTTGCCAAACATAAAGAAGAAAGAAGTAAAACTGGAACCTATCAAGGCATCTTTCCAAGCGATATTTCCGTCGGGAAGTGTTTTGAAAATAATCGAAAATAAGACAGTTGTGGTGGCAAACAAGATTAAAATATTGAGCACATAAAATACATAAATGGTCGAATCTGGAAAATAAATAAGCAAACGGGCATTAACCAAATCCATAACAGTGTTGACCATTAAACTGACCAATAACAAAAAGCCTACCGATGCGATCATCGAAAAGGACATCAATCGGTTTTTGAGGAATTTCACAATGCCTTTGTCGGGTTTCGCTTTCAAACCCCAAATGTAATTGATGGAACTTTGAATTTCGGCAAAAACTCCCGAAGCTCCAATGAGCAACATAATCCCTCCAAATATGGCGGTAAATGCACTGTTCTCGGTCAATTCAATATTTTTGATGGTTTCCTGAATTTGGAGGGCAGCTTCGTTACCAACCATTCCGTTGATTTGACCAAAAAATTGTCCGTTGACCGCTTCTCGTCCGAAGAAAATACTAAAAATTGATATGATGATAATCAACAAGGGGGGCAATGAAAATATAGTGTAATAGGAAAGTGAAGCACTCAGTTTTAAAGCATTGTCGTCATCAAATTCTTGAAAGGTTTTCTTTAGTAATTTCCAACTTAACAAGGCTACTTCTTTCTTTCTTTTCATTTTTATCAGTATTGTTATTGATTGTATTCCAAAAATAGGGTAATGAAATACATTTCATTCGACAAAGCTAGGTCTATTGTGCTGAATTGGTGCGCAACATTCCAAACAAAATGATAATTGCATTAGAATACTTGGTTTGATACCAATATTAGTTTGATTTAACTTCAAAATATGATAAATATCAATATTTAAGCGGTTTCATGTGTCTAAATTTGTTTCCTAATTGATAAAAATTAATTGGTTTGATTTTTTAGAATAAATCTAATGATATTGTAATTTAAAAAATAGGAATAATGAAAAAAGGACTACTCACATTTTTATTCATCAGCGTTTTTTTTGCTTGTAATCACACAGAAAAAATCGCTGATGAATCAAAATTTTCTCCACTCCAAAAACTCGAAGAAGGAAACAAACGATTTGCTTCCGGAAAACCTGTTCATCCCGACGAAACACTCGAAAGGTTGCGTGAACTGAAAAAAGGACAACATCCGTTTGCTATTGTGGTCAGTTGCTCCGATTCGAGAGTGCCTGCCGAATTGGTTTTTGACCAAGGTCTTGGAGATATTTTCTCGATTCGTACCGCTGGAAATGTTATGGGTGACTATGAATTGGGAAGTATTGAGTATGCTGTCGAACATTTAGATTGCAAATTAGTAGTCGTTATGGGACATAAAGATTGTGGCGCCATCAAAGCATTCATCTCATCTGATGGGCATTATGAACATTTGGATCATATCAAAAAAATAATAGAATACATCGAAAGCGAGCAAGAAGAAAAAAATCTAGCAAGTCATCATGAATTGAATGTAGATAAAGCTATTGACGCTAATATTGCTCACGGAGTTACTTTTTTAAAAACGGCTGAACCTATTTTGAAAGAATTCTACGATTCTAAAAAAATAAAAATTATTGGAGCATTGTACGATATTGAAACCGGCAAAGTGACTTTCAAAAAATAATAATTGCAATTAAATTTAGGAAGAGCATCTGTTCTTAAGAGTATAATTGTGCGATTGAAATATTGATACTACTGTCTTAGCGACAAAAAGCTACTAATGAAAAAAATAATAATTTACACAATACTTGTTTTAACACCTCTTTTTTCTTTTGGTCAAAAACAAACTCAAGAAGAAAATACAAGCATTACACCTTTAATTCCTACTTCAAAAATTGCTTTACTAAAAGATGTCGATGTCATTTTTAATACCCGAATGGCTTTTGATAATTGTTTTGTAGATAATGAACTCCAAAGTTCTTTATTTTCGGTCAATCAATTTCGATTTGAAATAAAAGGTAAAATTCACGACAAAGTATTTTTTCGTTTCAGAAATCGATATACCAAAATTTCCGACCCAAATACTATTGATAATATCAGTCGTACCGTAGATTTGGCTCACGTAATTATTGAAATTGCCCCTCAAACCAAATTAACACTCGGAAAAATGATTGGAGATTGGGGCGGTTATGAACTGTTGACCAACCCTATCGAAATTTTGTCTTATAATGTCATCAATGATAAATCCGATAATTTTCAGGTAGGCGCTGCCCTCACCTATTCGACTGTCAATCATAAAAACGCATTCAACTTACAAGTGCTAAATGCTAGGACAAAAACTTTTCAAGAGCAATATGGTACGACGGTTCCTCCAGGAATTACAGCCACTAAAACACCTTTGAGTGTCGTAGCCAATTGGAAAGGGCATCTTTTTGATGGAAAATTGGAAACAACTTATAGTCTGGCTCATTTTATAGATGCCGAAAGTTGCGGTAGAAATTATATCGCTTTGGGAAATAAATTCAAAGCGGGAAAACTAACTTTGTACTATGATTTTCAATATAGTAAAGAAGATTTAGATCAAAAATGTGTAATTTCGAATATCATAAAAACTAAAAATACTTATACAGCCCAAGAAGTCTCTTACATAGACAACTGGATTAGAGCAGAGTATAAAATTCAACCCAAAGTTGATGTTTTGTTAACTCTTATGACCAACAATTCCTACTGGAATGGAAATCCTGACCCTAATAAAAACAATAATTTAGTAACTTCATACGGTATTATTCCAACAATTGAATACTCACCCTTTACCGATTTAAATTTGAAGCTTTATGTAGGGTATGTTGCCAAAAAGTACAATTATTCCTCTTACGCTGAATCGAAATTCAATGCTGTGGATTATTCTACCGGCCAACTTAGTTTTGGTATTATTGCTCCGCTTTTAGTACTTTAATTAATTCTCTTTTTTGTAACTCCAAACGGCTATTCCTCTCAATCCAAGCTGCCGAATCTTTTCATTTAATTTATGAGCCGTCAAAGCCTACCCAAAGCCCGACCAAAGCCCCATCAAAGCCCGATCAAAGCTTGGTTTGTGGTACCCCTAAAATTGTCCACAATTAGTATTAATTCACTTTCTTGTAACTCCAAACTGCAATTCCGTTCAGAGCTATAGCATAAAAAGCAATGATGAAAAACGGTCTCGAAATATCCGATAACGTAGCGCCTTTGAGCATCACCATCCGAATAATTTCTACAAAATACCGAATTGGATTGAGCAAAGTCAGGTTTTGTGCCCATTGAGGCATACTTTCGATTGGGGTGAATAACCCACTCATCAAAATGAAGATAACCGTGAAAAACCAAGCAATAAACATTGCCTGTTGTTGCGTGTCCGAATAGTTAGAAATAATTAATCCAATGCCGAGAATAACTAACAAATAAACTGAAGTGAAGAAATAAATCAAGCCAATGCTTCCTAAAACGGGAACGCTAAAAATGACTTTGGCAATAATTAATCCAACGGTCAAAATCACCAAGCCCAACACCCAAAACGGAAACAATTTCCCGATGATGAACTGGTATTTTCGAATAGGTGTTACATTAATTTGTTCTAAAGTACCCATTTCTTTTTCCCGAACAATATTCATTGAAGATAAAAATAGCGTTAACATTGTGACCAACAATACCAAAATTCCTGGAACCATAAAGGTTTTATAATTCAGTGTATTGTTATACCAAAACGACGGAATCGTGACAATATTCACGGGCTGAACATAAGAAGCATCGTTGTATTGGTACAATTGCGTTTGGATTTTTTGGTTGAAACCGTTGATGATTTGCGAAATATAAACACTCTCCACTCCTGCCGCCGCGCCGTCAATAGCGTTGATGCTTACCGATAGATGGGTGGAGTTCTCCGTAATTAAATCGCGTTCAAAATGATTCGGTATTTCTAGAATGACATCGACTTTTCCGGTTTGCATCTGGAAATCGGCTTCTTTTTTGGAAGAAAAACTTTCGATGACATTGAAATATTTCGAAGCCTGAAATTTCGAAACCAATTCCCTAGAAGCCTCGGAACAATCGTTGTCTACATAAGAAAACTTGATATTCTTGATTTCAAAACTCGCCGCATTCGACAGAATCATCAATTGTACCAATGGCAAAACAAATATAATGGGAAGCATCCCTTTATTTCTAAAAATTTGCTTGAATTCCTTTTGGATGATGAATAGTATTGTTTTCATAAATGGGACACGGATGACACGGATTTAGCTGATTCTCACGGATTTTTTATTTTTTCATTGCCATTGATAATGTCATTCCAATCTTATTTTATATTTCTGGATACTTATGACAAGGAAAAACACCGTCATTCCAATAAGAATCAAGGTTTCTTTCCAAATTACGCTTAGGGTTGCTCCTTTGAGTAAAATAGCTTTAATGATGATGATAAACCATTTGGCAGGCACAATATTGCTGATGATTTGTAACGGCAAAGGCATACTCGAAATGGGGAAAATAAACCCCGATAGAATGATTACGGGCAGCATC
Source organism: Flavobacterium sp. (assembly GCA_035433125.1). Classification (GTDB taxonomy): domain Bacteria; phylum Bacteroidota; class Bacteroidia; order Flavobacteriales; family Flavobacteriaceae; genus Flavobacterium. The sequence continues at coordinate 2,702 of DAORUG010000090.1, read as the reverse complement.
AATCCCATCAAGGACAGCATCATAGCGGTTTGTTGCGAATTGGAAACCGTCGAAATCAATATGCCCAACGAAAGTGCTGTCGTAATAAACAAAACACTTTCGAAAGCCAGTAAAAACAAGTTGCCTTCGATGGGCATTTTGAATATAAAAAAACCTAAAAGCAAGATAATCGTGGCGTTGATGATAGACAGAAAAATATACGGAAACACTTTACCAATAATAACTTGAAATGGTTTTATTGGCGAAACCAACAACACTTCCATCGTTCCCAATTCCTTTTCCCTGGTGATGGAAATTGAGGTCATCATTGCTGAAACCAACATCAAAATGATGGTCATCACACCGGGCACAAAGTTGAAAACACTTTTCAATTCGGGGTTGTAATACAATTGCGTTTGCGTCTGTATCTGGTGATTGGGTTTGTTGTTTTTATTGATTTCCTGGGTGTAATTCTGCAAAATGGCGTTGACATAATTCGCAATCGTGTTGGCAATGTTGGGGTCGGTGGCATCCATGATCACTTGCACTTTGGCTTGTTTCAATGTTTGCAGGTTTTCACCAAAATCGGTCTCGAATACCAAGACGGCTTTCACCTTTCCTTTTTTGAAAACGCTTTCGATTTGGTTTTCATTGACAATATCCTGTTCGATGTTAAAATACTTGGAAGCACTGATTTTGTTGATTATTTTCTGTGTTTCGTTGTCTTTCGATTTGTCCAAAATCGCAATATTGACATTGTTGATTTCGTTGGTAATAGCAAATCCAAACAACATAATTTGAGCTATTGGCATCCCGAAAAGTATGAACATAGTTCGTTTGTCACGAAAAATGTGATAGAATTCTTTTGTTACAAAACCGATGAATCTTTTCATTTTAAACCTTTAGTTTTTTTTGAACCATTAAGAAAATTAAGATCAAAACTTAATGAACCTTAATATCTTAATGGTTTAAATCTTTTATTCCACATTTCTAGCCAATTTCAAAAACACCTCGTTCATTGACGCCACATTATATTTTGTTTTCAAATTCTTAGGCGTGTCGAGTGCTTCGATAACTCCTTCGACCATAATCGAAACCCGGTCACAATATTCGGCTTCGTCCATATAATGCGTGGTCACGAAAATCGTGGTTCCTTTGTGGGCTTCGGCATAAATCATTTCCCAAAATTGTCTTCTGGTAATGGGGTCAACGCCTCCTGTTGGTTCATCCAGAAACACGATTTTCGGTTCGTGCAATAAAGCCACCGAGAAGGACAATTTCTGTTTCCAACCCAAAGGCAGCGAGCCAACCAATTTGTCGATTGTATCTTCAAGGCCCAATTCTGCAACCAATCGTGTCGTTTTCTCCTTGATTTGACTTCTGTCAAGTCCATAAATTCCACCAAAAAAAGTGATGTTTTCCTTGATGGTTAAATCGTCGTACATCGAGAATTTTTGGCTCATATATCCAATGCTTTTCTTGACCATTTCGGTATGGGTTTTCACGTCAAATCCCGCCACCAAAGCTTCCCCGGAAGTGGGTTTCGAAATCCCGATAAGCATTTTCATAGCCGTGGTTTTTCCGGCACCATTCGCTCCCAAAAATCCAAAAATCTCACCTTTGTACACGTCAAAAGAAATATTGTTGACCGCAGTGAAACTTCCAAATTGCTTGGTTAGATTTTGTACCGTTATGATTTTTTCTTTGTTCATTCCTCTTAAAAAAATGTTTGTTTTTTTTTTTACCATTAAGAAAATTAAGGCTTATTAAGTTTTTTACCTTAATTTTCTTAATGGTTCAAATCACAAATCCATAAAAACATCCTCGATAGTTGTAATTGCTGGTTGGACAATTATTTCTTGATGTTTTTTATGTGTTAAATATGTTGCCAAATCCTTTGGGTTGAAATCTGCCTTTTTATCAATGTAATGAATGTATTCCCCAAACGCAAAAACGCTGTACTGGCTTGGATAATGTTGTAAATCCAGAATTAGTTGGTGCATATTTTTTGCTTTAACATCGTAAATTATTCGATGATAATCTTTGATGATATTCTCCGGCGAATCAATTTTCAGGATACTCCCTTTTTGGATTAAGGCAATTCGGTCGCACAAAGCCGCTTCGTCCATATACGGCGTTGAAACCAGAATCGTGATGCCTTTTTGCTGCAATCTTTTCAGCATTTCCCAAAATTCTTTTCTTGAAACGGGATCCACTCCCGTGGTGGGTTCATCGAGAAACAAGACTTTGGGTTTGTGAATCAAGGCGCAACACAAAGCCAATTTCTGCTTCATTCCACCCGAAAGTGCTCCTGCCCTTCTGGTTTTGAAAGGTTCGATCTGAATGTAAATATCCTTGATTAAATCGTAATTTTCTTCGATGGTTGTTCCAAAAATGGTGGCGAAAAAAGTCAAATTTTCTTCCACCGACAAGTCCTGGTACAAAGAAAATTTCCCCGGCATATACCCCACCGAATTCCGAATGGCTTTATAATCTTTAATCACGTCATAACCGGCGACCGTTGCCGAACCTTCATTGGCCAATAAAACGGTGGTCAAAATCCTGAAAATGGTTGTTTTTCCGGCCCCGTCTGGGCCTATTAGTCCAAACAATTCCCCTTCCTTTACTTCAAAAGAAATGGCTTCAATGGCTTTGATTTTGTTGTAGGATTTAGAGATATTTTGGACTTGGATGCTCATTATTTGATTACTAATAAATTACTG
>DAORUG010000089.1:0-12283 GCA_035433125.1 Flavobacterium sp. | reverse complement strand
AGGTTTGCGATTATTCTTTTCATTTGATTTTTTATAAGTTAAATTAAAAGTATATCAAATGTAAAAAAAATCCTCAAATACTTTCGTAATTGAGGATTGAATTATTAATTTAGTTTGCAATCTGAAATCTGCAACCTGAAATCTGAAATCTGCAATCTGCAATCTTATTTAATGAACTAAAACCCAAGTTCCGTTGGCGATTAAACTTTCGGCTTTTTTGTATTTCATTTCTTGTGTTTGTCCATTGGCAACGTTTTGAATTGTCACGGTATCGTTGCGATTAATTTTTGGTTGATCACGAACTATGGTTTCTGTCACCTGACGTTGTTGCGTTTGTCCCGCTTCACGATTGGCGCTTTCGCTGCTCACAATTTCGTCTTTACTTTCGGTATAATTTTCTTTCTGACGAACTTGCTTTGCTTCTTGAATTTTTGGAGCTTGTTGTTGTGGCAAATCTCCTTTGAACAAGAACGAAATCACTTCTTTGTTCACGCCATTCAACATTGAACTAAACAAATTATACGCTTCGAATTTATAAATAAGCAAAGGATCTTTTTGTTCGTGAACCGCTAACTGAACTGATTGTTTCAATTCGTCCATTTTGCGTAAATGTTTTTTCCAAGCTTCATCTACAATGGCTAGAGTGATGTTTTTCTCAAAATCGGCAACCAGTTGGTTTCCGTTTGTTTCATAAGCCTTTTTCAAATCAGTAACCACATTCAATGATTTTATTCCATCGGTAAACGGAACTATAATACGCTCGTATTGGTTGTTTTTATCTTCATAAACATTGCTAATGATAGGAAAAGCTTCTCTAGCACTACGCTCGGTTTTTTCAGTATAAAATTGAGAGGCTGCTTTATATACTTTTGCAGTTAATTCTATATCTGTCAATTTTGCAAAATCACTTTCAGATACTGGCGATGTGATAGAGAAATAACGAATCAATTCGAATTCAAAATTCTTGAAATCATTGGTCGCTTTATTTTCGGTCACGATTAAATCGCAAGTATCATACAACATATTGGCGATATCGAGTTTCAAACGTTCTCCGTGCAAAGCGTGACGACGGCGTTTGTACACCACTTCACGTTGTGCATTCATCACGTCATCATATTCTAACAAACGTTTACGAACTCCAAAGTTGTTTTCTTCAACTTTTTTCTGTGCTCTTTCGATAGATTTGGTCATCATCGAATGTTGGATCACTTCACCTTCTTGCAATCCCATTCTGTCCATTACTTTAGCTACTCTTTCGGAACCAAACAAACGCATCAAGTTGTCTTCAAGTGAAACATAGAATTGTGAACTTCCCGGATCTCCTTGACGACCGGCACGACCACGCAACTGACGGTCTACACGACGTGAATCGTGACGTTCTGTACCAACGATGGCTAAACCTCCAGCAGCTTTCACTTCGGCAGACAATTTAATATCCGTTCCACGACCCGCCATATTGGTAGCGATAGTTACTACACCCGGTTTACCCGCTTCTTCCACAATTTGAGCTTCTTGTTTGTGCATTTTTGCATTCAAAACGTTGTGGGTAATGCCACGCATTTTTAGCATTCGGCTCAATAATTCCGAAATCTCAACAGAGGTTGTACCAATCAAAACTGGTCTTCCAGCGTTTGATAATTCAGTAACATCTTCGATAACGGCATTGAATTTTTCGCGAGTAGTTTTATAAATAAAATCTTCTTTGTCTTTTCGAACCATTGGTCTGTTGGTCGGAATTTCTACCACATCCAATTTGTATATTTGCCATAACTCGCCAGCTTCAGTTACTGCGGTTCCAGTCATACCTGCAAGTTTGCTGTACATTCTGAAATAATTCTGAAGTGTTACTGTTGCAAATGTTTGGGTGGCATCTTCAATTTTTACACTTTCTTTGGCTTCAATCGCTTGGTGTAAACCATCAGAATAACGGCGACCATCCATAATACGACCGGTTTGCTCATCGACAATCATAATTTTATTGTCCATAATCACATATTCTACGTCTTTTTCGAACAGCGTGTAGGCTTTTAGCAATTGTGTCAAAGTATGAATACGTTCGCTTTTTACTCCGAAATCTTGGAATAATTTTTCCTTTTCTTCGGCTTCTTTATCTTTCTCAAGATTTTTCTTTTCGATAATAGCTATCTCTGTTCCAATGTCTGGTAAAACAAAGAAATTGCTATCCGTATCTCCCGAAAGGAATTTGATTCCGTTATCGGTCAATTCTACCTGATTGTTTTTTTCTTCAATCACAAAATACAAGGCTTCATCCACTTTTGGCATTTCGCGATTGTTGTCTTGCATATATTGGTTTTCAGTTTTTTGAAGCAATTGTTTGATTCCTTCTTCACTCAAAAACTTGATTAACGCTTTGTTTTTAGGCAAACTTCGGTGTGCTCTCAATAATAAGAAACCACCATCTTTAGTATTACCTTCTTTAATTAATTTTTTGGCTTCCGACAAAAATCCATTCGCCAATTGACGTTGAAGTGCTACTAAATTTTCGATTTTTGGTTTCAACTCATTAAATTCGTGACGATCTCCTTCTGGAACTGGACCTGAAATAATCAACGGAGTTCTAGCATCATCAATCAAAACCGAATCGACTTCATCGACGATAGCATAATTGTGTTTGCGTTGCACCAAATCGTCTGGCGAATGCGCCATATTGTCTCTCAAATAATCGAAACCAAATTCGTTATTTGTACCATACGTAATGTCGGCATTATAAGCTTTTTTTCTACCTTCGGAATTAGGTTGGTGATTGTCGATACAATCTACAGTCAAACCGTGAAATTCGAAAAGAGGTGCTTTCCAAGTGCTATCACGTTTGGCCAAATAATCATTGACAGTTACCAGATGCACTCCGTTTCCAGTCAAAGCATTCAAATAAATTGGTAAAGTTGCAACCAATGTTTTTCCTTCACCTGTTTGCATTTCAGCGATTTTACCTTCGTGCAACACCATTCCACCAATCAATTGAACGTCATAGTGAATCATATCCCAAGTGATTTGCTTTCCAGCAGCATTCCAGGAATTAGACCAAATCGCTGTATCTCCATCAAGAGTGATATACGTTTTTGTTGCCGATAACTCACGGTCTTTGGCAGTTGCAGTTACTGGTATTTCGGTATTTTCTTTGAAACGTTTGGCTGTTTCTTTAACTACTGCAAAAGCTTCAGGAAGAATTTCCATCAAGGTTTTTTCTGAAATTTCGTAAGCCTCTTTTTCCAAAGCATCGATGGCTACGTAAATATCTTCGCGTTTATCAATGTCCTCAATGCTTTCTGCTTCTTGTTTAAGAGCAGTTATTTTGGAGTCTTTTTCAGCTCTGGCTTGTTTTATTTTTTCTTTAAAAAAAGTAGTTCTAGCTCTTAATTCATCATTAGATAATGCAGCTAAAGCACTTTCGAAAGTCTTAATTTTGGCTAAATACGGTTGCAAAGCTTTGACATCTTTTTGAGATTTATCTCCTACAAAGGCTTTGATAATGCTGTTTATGAAACTCATTTTTATTTACGAATTACGAATTACGAATTACGAATTGAAACTATTTCAAATAGTATTTGTAATTATTATTTTTAATTGATTTTATTTAATATTCTCTAAATTATAGTGTGCAAATTTAACCAAAAAAAAAGCCTCATGCGAGACTTTTTTTTGGGATATTTTTTTTAATATTCATCCTCATTCCAAAGATAATCTTCGTCAGTAGGATAATCTGGCCAAATTTCTTCCATCGACTCATATATTTCCCCTTCGTCTTCTATTGACTGTAGGTTTTCTACTACTTCTAATGGAGCTCCTGCTCTAATAGCGTAGTCGATAAGTTCGTCTTTGTTAGCAGGCCACGGTGCATCACTTAGGTAGGATGCTAATTCTAATGTCCAATACATCTTATGTCTGTTTAGTTTTGTGCAAAAATAATTTTTTTACTGAAAAATACAAGAAAAAAATCATTTATTTTTAGTTAAAGTTAAGAACGTGTTTTCTGACAGCAGATTTCAGTTTACAGATTTCAGATTGGTAGCAGAAAAATCTATTCGAATTACTGTAAATCTGTTGTCTAATATATTTGAATTCTGCCTTCTGCAACCTTAAATCTGCAACCTGATTACTTTCTCGGTATCCATTTTACTTCCTCGGCGTTCAAATCGTTCGACAACTTTCGTGCCAAGACAAAAAGGTAGTCAGAAAGTCGGTTTAGGTACATAATTACGATTTCGGAAACGGGTTCATTGTGGTCTAAATGTACAGCCAAGCGTTCGGCACGGCGGCAAACACAGCGGGCGATATGACAATATGACACAGTTGTATGACCTCCGGGTAAAACAAAATGAGTCATTGGCGGAAGCGCTTCTTCCATTGTGTCAATTTCATTTTCGAGTAATTCGATATCACTTTCTGTAATTCCTAATTTTTGCAAACGCAATTCGCCGTTTTTCTTCACTTCTTTTTCGGGAGGAGTGGCGAGAATAGCACCAACGGTAAACAATCGATCTTGGATTTCTATCAAGATTTTTTTGTAGTGCAAAGCTATTTCTTGATCCCGAATTAGTCCAATGTAGGAATTCAATTCGTCCACAGTGCCGTAACTTTCGATGCGAATGTGGTCTTTGGGAACTCGTGTTCCGCCAAAAAGTGCTGTGGTGCCTTTATCTCCGGTTTTGGTGTAGATTTTCATTTTTATGTATTTAATCGGTTAACTGCTTAATCGGTTAATCGTTTAACCAATTAACCGATTAATCTATTTTACATTGTCACTTTCAATCATTCCGTCACGCATACGGATGATTCTTTTGGCGTGCGCAGCGATGTCTTCTTCGTGGGTTACTACAATTATGGTGTTGCCGTTTTGGTGAATTTCTTCTAAAAGAGCCATAATTTCCTCGGAAGTTTTACTGTCCAAATTTCCTGTAGGTTCATCGGCAAGAATAATAGAAGGTTTGTTGACCAAAGCTCTGGCAATAGCCACACGCTGACGTTGCCCACCCGAAAGTTGGTTGGGTTGATGGTCCATTCTATCGGCAAGATTTACTTGTTTCAGCACTTCGGTGGCACGAGCATTGCGCTCCGATTTGGAATGTCCAGCATAAATCATTGGCAAAGCCACGTTGTCTAATGCTGTTGTTCTTGGCAAAAGATTGAAGGTTTGAAAAATAAAACCAATTTCTTTGTTTCGAATATCGGCTAATTCATCATCGTGCATTTGACTTACGTCTTTTCCGTTAAGAATGTAAGAGCCAGAAGTGGGTGTATCAAGACAGCCCAAAAGATTCATCAAAGTAGATTTACCGGAACCCGAAGGCCCCATCAATGCAACATATTCACCTTTTTTTATTTCTAAATCAATTCCTTTTAGCACATAAACGATTTCGTTTCCAAGAGCAAAATCTCGTTTGATGTTGGTAATCTTAATTAATGATTTTGACATTTTTTATATAGAATTTAGCGCTTCGACTGGCTCAGCGTGTCATTAAAGTTTTGGTTTAAAAGTACAAAAGACTTTTGAATTATTGATAAGTAGTGTTTTTTTTAAATTAGTTACATTTTATACTCAAGTTACTATTTTTTGTTGTGAGCAAACAGGTGTATAATTTGTCTAATTTGCTTGTTTTTCAGGTTATTATCATAATTAATTTAATTTGTTATATAATTTTTGGATTAAAATTGAATACAATACACTTCAATATAAATTTGGTGAATAATATTAAAAAAAATCAAAATTATGAAAACTAGAAATTTATTTTTTGGAATTGCGTTAATCGCATTAGGATTTGCTTCGTGTAAAGACGAGAAAGAAGTACAAGCTGAAAAAGCAGTTGACAATTATGTTGTTTATGTAGATTCGATTGAAAAAGTAGCTATTGAAGATGCCCAAAATAATTGGGATGGTATCGATGCTGGTTATCAATTGAGAATGAATGAAGCTGAAGCAAATTTAGCCAATTTGAAAGATAGTGTAAAAGCACAAGAAAGAATCCTTGCCAGTAAAGACAAGTATGAAGTTATAAGAACTAAAATGGTGGTTAAAACTCCTGTTGTAACTTCAAAACAAAGATTGAGAAATGCCTTGTTTGGTGAAGGAAAAATTGGTGATGATATGAGTTTTGACTGGGTAGATGCAGGAAATATACACAGCGTTTACCAAACATTTATTCATACTGCCGAAGACAATAAAGATAGTTATACTCGTGAGGATTGGGACGAAATCAAATTGATGTACGAAGCATTGGACTCTAGAAAAAATACTGTTGAAAAAGAAGGTCTTAGTAAAGATGACAACAAAAAAATTGCAGCATTAAAATTCAAATTTGGACCAATGATGACTGTCAACAGAATGGGAGCCAAATCGGAAGAAATGAAAGAGGCAAAACAATAATAAGCTTGAACTAGGTTAATTATTAATTCGAGAAAATGACGGTCAGCAATGATCGTCATTTTTTTTTATGTGCGAATCACAAAATGCTCTTTGGGTTGTTCGTGTCTAAAGAAAACAATTCCCCACTGAAAAGTGTCGATGGTCACCGTTACTTTCGGATGTTTTTTTATTACTTCCCAAGCATCTTCCATTTCTTGAGACCAATGAATGTCATCGAAAATCCAAAGGGTTTCATTGCAAATCGTTGGCAATAAAAGTTCGAAATATTCTAAAGTAGCTTTTTTCGAATGATTGCCGTCAAAGTATATCAGATTGCAGATTACAGATTGCAGATTGCTTCGCCAGTTCGACCTTTGGTCTCGGGTGCAGGTTTGTAGGTAATCATTAAACTCGGTTGTGATACATTCCACATTTTTTAAATTGAATAATTGCAATTGATTTTTTGCCATTGCCATTGTATTTGGACAACCTTCCAATGTTGTTATTTTTGCTTTAGGATTCCCCAAGGCTAAAGCAGAAGTGGCTAATCCTAATGAAGTGCCAATTTCTAAAATCGTCGTTGGCTGAAAATAATTCGTGATTCTAAATAATAATTCAGCACGTTTTGGACTAATTCCTGCAGTTTTGGCAATCTTGGCAATTTGTCTAGTATTCGATTTGAAAACTTTGGAACCCGCTCCAAAATCAGTTACTTCAATGGTTTTTTTGTTTTCTAAAAGGGATTTTCTGTACTCTTTTAAAATAGCATACTCCCGTTTTGATTCTTTGTCGTAAAAACATTTGGTAATCAAATGGAACACAAATGGCGAATGCACAGCGTGTTCGTTTTTGGAATACCAAAGGAATTTGAGGTAGGATTTGATTTGGAATAACATAAAGACAATTTCACAATGTTTGACAAAGTAAGTGCGAATATACAAAAGACAAAATTAAGACTTTAAAGACTATATTTGCGCCCTTGGAATTGAAGCCAAAAATAATATTGATTTTTTACGATGAAAATAGCTGCAACAGAAAATAAAACCACCATAAGTCCCGAAGAAATCGATAGATGCATTGCTGTTTTGGCACAATTAAATTTAGATACAGACCAAATATTTGAGATTCCGAAAGAACAACGAATCGCTTTAATAAAAGCTGCTGGGCAATTTTCGCGTCCCGACAGAGACGAGTTTGCAAAACGAAAAAAAGATGGAAAAGCAGTAGCCAAACGCAAACAAGAAAAGAAAGACAGAACGGCTCGCAAAGAAACCGGAATTCGTTCGGCTCGGGAAGCGAGTGTTTTTGTGGCTCCAAAATTGTTGGCTTCTCACGATTTGGAACACAAAGAACAACGGGAATTAGAAACGCCCAAGAAATGTTACGTCTGCAAAACAGAGTTTACCAAAATGCATCATTTCTACGATACGATGTGTTCGGATTGTGGTGATTTTAATTATGCCAAACGTTTTCAAACTGCCGATGTAAATGGACAAATTGCCGTGATTACAGGTTCTCGATTGAAAATTGGGTACCACATTACTTTGATGCTTTTGCGCGGAGGAGCAACCGTTATTGCAACGACACGTTTTCCGGTGGATTCGGCGTTGCGTTTTTCTAAAGAAGATGATTTTATGGAATGGGGACATCGCTTGAAGATTCACGGATTAGATTTGCGACACATTCCGAGTGTGGAAATCTTCTGCAATTTTATTGAGCAAAAATACGGTCGATTGGATATTCTGATTAATAATGCGGCGCAAACCGTAAGGCGACCTGCGGGATTTTATACGCATTTGATGGAAAACGAAGAGCGTCCAATAGGTTCTTTGCCTCAACAAGCACAAGAATTATTGTTGGATCACACCAATTGTTTGGATGAATTAAAAGTTTTGACATCAGGTTTTTCGTCGAATGAAAATATGCCGGTTACTTGGCACGGACCAGAACCTGGAATTGGTTTGCGGGCTTCCGCCAAATTATCCCAGATTCCGTATTCGTTTGACAATGCTTTGGTCGCACAGGAAGTTTTTCCGGAAGGGGAACTCGACGCCGACTTGCAACAAGTCGATTTGCGAAAAGTAAACAGCTGGCGATTGAAATTAGGTCAGATAGAAACAACCGAAATGATTGAAGTGCAATTGGTCAATTCGGTAGCGCCTTTTGTGTTGTGCAACCGCCTTTCGGAAGTGATGAAGAAAGACAATACGGGCAAAAAACACATTATCAATGTTTCGGCTATGGAAGGAAAGTTTTACCGCGATTTCAAAGAAGATCGTCATCCGCATACGAATATGGCGAAAGCCGCTTTGAATATGTTGACGCATACTGCCGCTGGAACTTTGGCTAAAGACGGAATTTTTATGAATGCTGTTGACACAGGTTGGGTAACTGATGAAGATCCAGCAGAATTGGCTAAACGTAAACAGGAAGAACAAGATTTTCAGCCACCTTTAGACATTGTGGATGGTGCTGCCAGAGTTATGGATCCTTTGTTTGACGGAATCAATACAGGAAAACATTGGTGTGGCAAGTTTTTGAAAGATTACAATCCGATTGCTTGGTAAAAGGCCCCTAAAGAGTGAATTAGCAACAATAAAAAACCACGATAGAATCTAATTCTGTCGTGGTTTTTTTATTGCTATACTCGAAAGAGCTAACTGACTCTAATTTACTGAAATTAATTTCACATCAAAAAGAAGGACTGAACCTCCTGGAATACCATTGTAATTATAACTTCCATATCCTAAATGAGCCGGAACTAGTAACATTCCGCTTCCTCCAGTCTTGAAATATGGAATTCCCTCAGTCCAACCTTTTATTACTTGATTCAAACCAATCTTAATTCCAGCAGCATTTTGGTCGAATACAGTTCCGTTTGTAAAATAGCCTTTGTAAGCTACAGTTACATTAGAAGTTGCTGTGGGTTGCGTTCCGGTTCCGGGTTCGGTAATAATATAATACAAACCTGTATTACTTCTTTGTGCAGTCAAATTGTTTTTGGCAATGTAGTCCTTGATTTCTTGCTCGTTTTTTGCGGTATAATCTACTATAGAATTATTGTCTTTAGTACAAGAAATAAAAAGCGTCAAGATAAGTAGTGCGGATAAAAAGTTTTTCATTGGGAATAATTATTTTTTTGAAGGGCAAATATAGTAAAAATTGTTAGTGACAAAGTTGATTTTTTGATAGTGTCATTTGATAGTATCAAAGTTTTTTTTATTTAAAATTACAATTGTTTAGCACTATTGCAGTTTAATAGGAATGTGTAGAAAATTGTTATTGAATGTTGGAATGGTTACGAAGTCGGGAGATTGTATAGCTGGAGTTAAATTTTATCCTTTAACAATGCTTCATTATAGAAATATAAATAAGTTTTTTCTCCGATAAACTTATCGGGATATTTAGAGATTATACCTGTTTCCATTTTGCTGATTTGGTCAACTATTTTTTCCGCTTCAGAATATTCAGTATTCAGTTTTTTAGATAATAAATTAACTAAATCTATCTTTTCGAGTTTAATATTTGTTGTAGGAAAAATTTCCTTTACAATTCCATTATATTTTAAATAGTTAAATTTTAGTTCTATATCAATAAGTTTTTGTCGTTGATTTTGAATTAAAAGATTCTGTTGATATTTTTCTAGTATATCATCGATTTCCATCTTGTCATATTTGTCTTTTTCTAATTCTTCTATTTTACTAATAATTTGCTTCTCAAATCCAGTCGCAAAATATAATTTATTGACATACGTGTTATTTCCGAAAATCTTGACAAATCCACTTTCACTAATCCCATAATTTTCATCTTTTTCTTGTTTTTCCAATTCACGCTGATGATTTTTAAAATCTTCAAACATTCTAATTAATAAAGGATGGTGGCGAAATAAAATTCTTATTTTTTCATCTTGATATAATTGCAGTTGTTTTTTCTTTTCAGCTTTAGGCAAAAAGTAATAAGTATAAATTAAATAAACAATTGTAATAATTCCGACAACTTGAAAAATTTGAAGTATTTTATTCATAATTTGGATTATTCTTGAAGACAACTTGTTTATAATTACTTCAAAATAGCGACTATATATATCAAAAAGACAGGACGAATTGTGGCTATTTTACAATATATTTTAAACAAATATAATATTTTTTATCTAGAATCATCAATGCAGTTTTTATCTAAAAACAAAAGCCACAACAGAAATCAATTTCCATTGTGGCTTTATTAAAAATACTATTTATAAAGTCGAGCACTGCAAACTGCTACTGATTACTGCAAACTATTTATCCTTCTATCTTCGCGCTCAATTCAAACCATCTTTCTTCTCTATCTTCAATTTTATTATTGATGTTTTCCAATTCTTTTGCTTTTGCAGAAATATCGGCATCGGCTACTTTTCCATCAGAAAATAATTGCTCGATTTTGGCTTTTTCTATTTCCAAATCCTTGATTTCTCGCTCGATTTTCTGGTATTCTTTTTGCTCGTTAAAAGTCAGGTTTCCGGTTGGATTGTTTTGTTTCCAGTCTTTCTTTTCGGCTTTGTTGTCTTCTTTTTGGGCAACGTCGGCGCTGTCTTCGTAAGATCTAAAATCGGAGTAATTCCCGGGGAAAGTTTCAATTTCACCCTGACCTCTGAAAACAAATAATTGATCCACGATTTTGTCCATAAAATAACGGTCGTGCGACACTACCAGCAAACATCCTGGATAATCCAAAAGGAAACTTTCCAAGACATTCAAGGTCACAATATCCAAATCATTCGTGGGTTCATCCAGAATCAGGAAGTTCGGGTTTTGGATTAAAACGGTACACAAGTACAGTCGTTTCAACTCGCCACCACTCAATTTTTCGACATAATCGTATTGTTTTTTAGAGTCAAAAAGAAAACGCTCCAGTAATTGTGAAGCCGAAATCAATCTTCCTTTCGTCAACGGAATAAATTCGCCGTATTCCTTGATGACATCAATCACGCGTTGCCCCGGTTTTGGGTTGATTCCGCTTTGGGTGTAATAGCCAATTTTGATGGTTTCGCCAACGACCACTTTTCCAGAATCCAATGGAATAGTTCCGGTCAAAAGGTTCAGGAAAGTCGATTTTCCGGTTCCATTTTTCCCAATGATTCCAATGCGTTCACCACGTTGAAAATCAAAACTGAAATTATCCAAAATGACGTGATTCTTGAATTTCTTTGAAATCTTGTGAAGCTCGATAATCTTGCTTCCCATTCGTTCCATATTGATTTCGAGTTCCACTTTATTCTCTCGACGGCGACTTTGTGCTTTTTCCTTGATTACGTAAAAATCATCCTGACGCGATTTCGATTTGGTCGTTCTCGCTTTTGGTTGGCGACGCATCCATTCCAATTCTTTGGTGAATAGGTTTTGGGCTTTGTCCACACTTGAATTTTCGGAAGCGATTCGCTCTTCTTTTTTCTCTAAATAATAGGAATAATTTCCTTTGTATTGGTATATTTTTCCGTTGTCCAATTCGATGATTTCGTTACAAACGCGTTCCAAAAAGAAACGGTCGTGCGTCACCATAAACAGCGTAATGTTTTCTTTGGCAAAATAACTTTCCAACCATTCGATCATCTCCAAATCCAAGTGATTCGTAGGTTCATCCAGAATTAATAGATCGGGACGATTAATCAAAATAATAGCCAGCGACAAACGTTTTTTCTGTCCACCCGAAAGGTTTTTGACTTTCAGTTTGAAATCTTCCAACTTCAATTTGAACAAAATTTGTTTGTATTGCGTTTCAAAATCCCACGCATTGTGCTGATCCATTCCGTCAAAAGCCTTTTGATACGCTTCTTCATCTTCCGGGTTTTCCAATGCTTTTTCGTAGGCTTCAATCACTTTCAAACTCTCGTTATCCGATGCGAAAATGCTTTCCTCAATCGTTAATTCGTCTTGCAAATTGTTG
>DAORUG010000088.1:0-12356 GCA_035433125.1 Flavobacterium sp. | reverse complement strand
AATATTTAAAAGCTAAAACAAAATTTTTGAGTTTAAGGCAAAAAAAAGCCACGCAATGCGTAGCTTATTTTTTTCTGTAATTTAGAATTACTCAGCAGCTGGAGCTTCTGGAGCAACAGCAGTTGTGTCAGCTACAACAGCAGTAGTATCAGCTACAACAGCAGTAGTATCAACAGCTACAGCAGTAGTGTCTACAGCTTCAGCAGCAGGAGCTTCTTCAGCTTTTTTACATGATACAACAGTCAAAACAGCAACAACGGCTAAACTTAAAAGTACTTTTTTCATCTTACTTAATTATAAAAGGTTAATTATTAATTCGGGGCAAAGATATAAATTTTTTAATAGTTAAAATATTTTTTCATTATTTTTTTAAAATATTTTTTTTCTTTCAAAAACTTGAGATGGAATTACAACTAATTTGACTTTATAAATAAATACTTAATAAATAATCAACATTCTAAGTGAACTCTTTTTTTATCCACTTTTGAGTGGTATTTCTTCTGAGTTTTATTTTTTTGGATGAACTAATTTTAGTTCATTTATTATGTTTTTTGCACCTGCATATTTGTCTATAATAAACAGAATATAGCGTGCATCTACCATAACATTTCGGCAAATACTCGGATCATAATAAATATCGCTCATCGTTCCTTCCCAAACTCTGTCGAAATTAAGTCCTATTAAATTCCCTTTAGAGTCAATTGCAGGGCTTCCTGAATTGCCTCCAGTAGTGTGATTTGTGCCTATAAAACAAACCGGCATCTTACCGTTTTCACCATACGAACCGTAGTTTTTGGTTTTATACAAATCAATTAATTTAGCAGGAACATCAAATTCGTAATCACCCGGGATATATTTTTCCATAACGCCGTCCAAATAAGTTACAGGAGTGTACAAAGTAGCGTCTTTCGGCGCATATCCTTTCACTTTCCCATAAGTAACTCTTAATGTACCATTGGCATCAGGAAATAGCCTTGCGTCTTTATTTAATTCCAATTGCGCTTTCATATAGGTTCGCTGTAAAGCCGTAATCCTCATATTGATTTCTTCATATTTTGGATTAACGTCTTTTAGGTATTTATCAGCCATGCTTTTTAGTATTTGAAAGCCTTTGTCTGCATTTAAATTGGCTAAAACCGTTTTCGAATCGCCCGAAAGCAATTCTTTTAAACTGTTATAATTCACTAATTTCGATTGTCCGTAAATTTCTGTTGCCAAATTGGCTGCATTTATATTCGATAAATTTGTGGGTAAAAATTCCTTTGGCACTTTTGTGGTATACAAATAAATTAATTTTTCAAAAACTTGTTGGTCCACATTAGGGTTGAAATCTTTATAGAAATCGGGCAAACTAGCTATTAAATTATTTTTTCTATCGGTAAATGCTTGTTCTCCTTTAGCATTGTAAACTTGTTCTAATTGATATAATTTAAAACCAACACTTAAAAGTTCGGTGTTTCTTAGTGCTACTTCCGAAAAATAATCTCTTGCCAAAGCATAAGGAGCAATTTCAGTATAATTCTTTTCGAAATCGGAAAGTAAATTACCATATTCAGCTTGTTTTCCTGCTTTCACAACCTTTTCTTGAAAGACAATTTCTTGATTTCTTTTGATGGCAACAGCATCCGATTTTTTCAATCCTTGTGTTTCTCCAATCCATTTCTTCCAATAATTAGCAATACGGGCATATTTTGAGGCATATTGAATTTTGATGGCATTGTCTTTCCGCATAAATCCGTCGGCGACTTTCAGGGCTTGATCTCGAATTTCGATTTTGGCAGGATTCAATTCGTTAGCAATTTGCGCAATGGCAACAGCAGGCAAATATTCATTCGTTGTTCCGGGATAACCAAAAACCATTGTAAAATCATCTTCTTTTACACCATCCAAAGAAATTGGCAAGAAGTGTTTTGGTGTATAAGGAACGTTATCTTTTGAATATGTTGCAGGGCGATTATTTTTGTCAGCATAGATTCTAAATAAAGAAAAATCTCCAGTATGTCTCGGCCAAACCCAATTGTCAGTGTCGTTTCCGAATTTCCCAATGGAGGATGGCGGTGCTCCTACCAATCGAACATCTTTAAAAGTTTCGGTGACAAAAAGCATATATTGGTTGCCTTCGAAAAAGGTTCTAATTTTATTTTCTTGCCAACTTTCTTTTGGCAATGAATTGCTCAAAATCGAGATATTGTCTTGAATTTTCTTTTGTTTTTCAGCTTCCGAAGTCAAACTTGCGGTACCTTCCAAAACTTTTGTAGTAACATCTTCAATTCTTACGATGAAAGTCACCACTAAATTTTCATTGGGTAATTCCTCTTCCATTTTATAAGCCCAAAAACCATTGGTCAAATAATCATGATCTACTGTTGAATGGTTTTGAATGGCATCAAAACCGCAATGGTGATTGGTCAAAATTAACCCTTTTGGAGAAATAACTTCCGAAGTACAACCTCCGTTAAAATGAGGGACAGCATCTTTCAAACTGGATTGATTCACATCATAAATGTCTTTTATGGACATTTTCATCCCTAAACTTTTCATTTCTTTTTCATTCATTCCTTGAAGTAGCGAAGGAATCCACATACCGCCTTGTTGGGCTTTAATTTGAATGACAAATAATAATAAGAGCAATTTTAATAGTTTCATAGTATTTTGATTTAAGGGTAATTATATTCAATCTGCGGAAATATGTTTTAAAATAATCGCTGTTGCGCCTTTGTTCATTTGCACGAAAGTGCTGCAAATATGCCCTTTTTCGTGTCGAATGTCGTCGTTTCTAATTAAATTCGAAAAAGCATCAGAAAGTTCATTTTTATTGGTAATAGAAATACAACCTTCCATATTTACTAAAGCTGTTGCTTCGGCAAAATGGCTGAAATTGGAACCAATAACAATCGGAACGCCAAAAGTAGCAGGTTCTAAGATGTTATGAACACCAGGATTGCCAAAACCTCCGCCCACATAAGCAATGTCGGCATAACTGTAAATCTTGGTTAGAATTCCGATGGTATCGATGATGAAAACATCAAAATCTTGTAGGGACAGGTCGCGACCTGTCCCTACTTCAGAAAATAAAACTACTTTTTTAGAAATAGAATTTTTTAACTCTTGAATTTGTTCGCTTTTAATGTTGTGTGGAGCAATGATAAACTTGACTTTTTCAGACGTTTGATTGATATAATCTACCAATAAACTTTCGTCTTTTGGCCACGAACTTCCCACAACAATAGTCAAAGTATCGTTTTTGAATGTTTCAATAAAATCTAAAGTATTGTCTTTTTCTAAAATTGTAGCCACTCGGTCAAAACGCGTGTCTCCCGAAATGGCAACATTGGTTTTGCCTAATTGCAATAATAGTTTTTTAGAGCTTTCGTTTTGCACAAAAAAGTAAGTGAATGTTTCTAGTGCTTTTCTATAAAATCCGCCATACCATTTGAAGAACATTTGGTTTTCTCTAAAAATCCCGGAGATTAAATAAGTTGGAGTTTCGAGTTTTTTAAGTTCATTCAAATAATTGGGCCAATATTCATATTTGATGAAGAATGCTATTTCGGGATGAACCAGTTTCAAAAATTGTTGCGCATTTTTTTTGGTATCCAAAGGCAAGTAAACTGTAACATCGGCAACAGCGTTGTTTTTCCTAACTTCATAACCCGAAGGCGAGAAAAAAGTAATGACGATTTTGTGTTGGGGAAATTTCTCTTTTATTTTTTCGATTACAGGCAATCCTTGTTCGTATTCGCCCAAAGAAGCGGCGTGAAACCAAATGGTTTTGTCGTTTGGTTTTATTTTGGCTGTCAAAATTTCGAAAACAGGTTTGCGACCTTCGACAAAAAGTTTGATTTTTGGACTGAATAAAGCGATGATTTTCAATGAAAAATTCGCAATTTGAACGATTAGGTTGTAGATAAAAAGCATATCAAAAAATTTCTGTGGCAAAAATACGTTTTCTTTTAATTATCTATAAAATCATTCTCTTAAAATCCCTATTTTTGTTGTGAATTTAAAACAGGCTAAGCTTTGCGAAGTTTGGTGAATTTTGTTTTAAATGAACTTTAAACAAAAGATTAGATGAAAAAATTGCAAATGGTTGACCTAAAAAGTCAATACGATAAAATTAAAGACACCGTAAACACTTCAATTCAAGAAGTTCTTGACACCAACACTTACATTAATGGACCACAAGTTCACCAATTTCAAAAAAATCTAGAAGAATATCTCGATGTAAAACACGTAATTCCTTGCGCCAACGGAACCGATGCTTTGCAAATTGCAATGATGGGATTGGGTTTAAAGCCAGGTGATGAGGTGATTACTGCCGATTTTACCTTTGCCGCTACTGTCGAAGTGATTGCTTTGTTGCAACTCACACCCGTTTTGGTCGATGTAGATATGTTTAATATGAACATTTCTTTAGAAGCCATCAAAAAAGCGATTACACCAAAAACCAAAGCCATTGTGCCCGTACATTTGTTTGGTCGTGCCGCCAATATGGAAGCGATTATGGCTATTGCAAAAGAACATAACTTGTATGTAATTGAAGATAATGCACAAGCGATTGGAGCCAATTGCAAGTTTTCGGATGGAACTAAAAAGAAAGCGGGAGTGATTGGTAATGTTGGAGCGACTTCGTTTTTTCCTTCTAAAAACTTAGGATGTTATGGTGATGGTGGAGCGATTTTTACTAATGATGATGCATTGGCACACACTATTCGAGGAATTGTTAACCACGGAATGTATGAGCGTTATCATCACGATGTGGTAGGTGTAAATTCAAGATTAGACAGTATTCAGGCTGCGGTTTTGAATGCAAAATTGCCATTGTTAGACCAATACAATGCAGCGCGTCAAAATGCGGCTAGAAAATACACAGCAGCTTTTGAAGGTCACAAAAATATCATTGCGCCAAGTATTTGTGAGATTTGTGATTGTCACGTTTTTCATCAATATGTGTTGCGAATTTTAGATGCCGATAGAGATGCTTTGATGCAACATTTGTTGAATAAAGGAATTCCTTGCGCCATTTATTATCCAATTCCATTGCATTCGCAAAAAGCGTATTTGGATTCTCGTTACAAAGAAGAAGATTTTCCAGTAACAAATCAATTGGTGAAAGAAGTAATTGCGTTGCCAATGCACACCGAATTAGACGATGAACAAATCAAATTTATTACAGATTCGGTTTTAGAATTTTTAAAATAATTCCCGTAGAGACGCGATTCATCGCATCTTTTTTAGTATACGAAAAGATGTGATGAATCTTTCATTATAAAAAAATATGAAAATACTAGTAACAGGAGGTTTAGGTTTTATAGGCTCGCATACCGTAGTCGAATTGCAAAATCAGGGTTTTGAAGTAGTGATTGTTGATGATCTTTCGAATTCTTCAGAAGAAGTTTTAAAAGGAATTGTTGCCATCACGAATAAAATGCCAATTTTCGAAAAGTTGGATTTGCGTGAGAAAGGAAAGGTTCAGGATTTTTTCAAAAAGCATCAAGACATTTCGGGAGTTATTCATTTTGCAGCTTCAAAAGCAGTTGGTGAAAGTGTTGGAAATCCATTGTTGTATTACGAAAACAACATCAATACATTGGTTTATTTGCTTCAAGAGTTACAGAAATTACCCGAAGCCAACTTCATTTTTAGTTCGTCTTGCACCGTTTACGGTCAAGCCGAAAAAATGCCAATTACCGAAAATGCCTCTATTCAACCTGCAATGTCTCCTTACGGAAATACAAAGCAAATAGGCGAAGAAATCATTACAGATACAGCCAAAGTAACCAATATCAACGCGATTTTGTTGCGTTATTTCAACCCGATTGGAGCACATCCATCGGCTGAAATTGGGGAATTACCCTTGGGAGTTCCTCAAAATTTAGTGCCGTTTATCACTCAAACTGGATTGGGTTTGCGAAAAGAATTATCGGTTTTCGGAGACGATTATCCAACACCGGACGGAACCTGTGTTCGTGATTACATTCACGTTGTCGATTTGGCAAAAGCCCACGTCATTGCCATGAAACGTTTGTTGGATAAAAAGAATTTGGAAAAAGTCGAGATTTTCAATTTGGGAACTGGAACCGGAAGCTCAGTTTTGGAAGTGATTCATTCCTTCGAAAAAGTGAGCGGACAAAAACTACCTTATAAAATCGTGGATCGTAGAGCAGGAGATATTACTTCGGCTTACGCCAATACCGACAAAGCGAACAATGTTCTGGGCTGGAAAGCAGAATCTACATTAGATGAAGCGATGGAAAGCGCCTGGAAATGGGAACAAAAAGTCAGAAAGCAGTAATCAGATTGCAGATTTCAGTTAACAAGAATCCTAAATTATCAGTTGGTAGTTTAGGATTTTTTGCATTTATACCTAATGTGTGTTTGTGAAGACCAATGCTCTATTCCAATTGTCACGCTGTAGGCGTCTCAACAAACGAGAGCAACATTATTTAGACGCTTCCAGCGTGACAAATAGCAAGAATAAAGAATGAGCTAAATTTGTTTTTGAATTGTTTTGTGCTATTTTCAAAAGTAGTAAAGATTTATTTGTAGACTTGTAAGGCTAATTCCTCATCATGAATCCAAAAAAAATCCTCGCAAACATAAGTTTACGAGGATTCTCAATATAATAGTTGAAATCTAAATTCTACAATCTAAAATTTTAAGCATTAGCCGTCAACGCTTCTCTATTAATTTTTCCAATTAATCCAGTCAATACTTTTCCTGGACCCACTTCGGTAAACAAAGTTGCACCGTCGGCAATCATTTGTTGCACTGATTGTGTCCATTTTACAGGAGCTGTCAATTGAATTATTAAGTTTTTCTTGATTTCGTTAGCATCAGAAACAGCTGTTGCTGTCACGTTTTGATACACTGGGCAAATAGGAGTAGAAAATGTTGTTGCTTCAATGGCTGCGGCCAATTCTTCTCTAGCAGGTTCCATCATTGGAGAGTGAAAACCACCTCCAACAGGCAATATCAAAGCGCGTTTTGCTCCTGCTGCTTTCATTGCTTCACAGGCTTTTTCGACCGCTGAAGTTTCTCCTGAAATTACTAATTGTCCCGGACAGTTATAATTGGCGGCAACAACAATTCCGTCTATCGAAGCGCAAACTTCTTCTACAATATTGTCGGCTAATCCTAAAACTGCAGCCATTGTCGAAGGTTTGATTTCGCAGGCTTTTTGCATTGCCAAAGCACGTTGTGAAACCAATCGCAATCCATCTTCAAACGACAAAACACCATTGGCAACCAAAGCTGAAAATTCGCCCAATGAATGTCCTGCCACCATTTCTGGTTTGAAATCTTCCAAGGTTTTGGCCAAAATCACCGAATGCAAGAAAATCGCCGGTTGGGTAACTTTGGTTTCTTTTAATTCTTCGGCGGTGCCTTCAAACATAATGTCTGTGATGCGGAAACCTAAAATTTCATTGGCTTTTTCGAAAAGTGATTTTGCTAATTCTGAGTTTTCATATAAGTCTTTGCCCATTCCAGTGAATTGTGCGCCTTGACCAGGAAATACGTATGCCTTCATATTTTTAATTTAAAGATTGAATGATTTAAAGATTAAATCGGGATGCAAAAATAGTATTTTTTTAGGATTTATTCAGAAAGATAAAAAAGGAGATAAAAGAAAACCTCCATACTTGCTAATCAAGTATAGAGGTTTGTGTTTAGCCAAAAATCAATTCTATGAAATGATTTATAGTTTTATCAATTGCAATTCGATGTTCAATTTCACTTCTTCACCCACTAAAACACCTCCTGTTTCCAATGCTGAATTCCAGTTTAATCCCCAGTCTTTACGGTTTATTTTGCCATAAATATTCAATCCTGCTTTGGTATTTCCCCAAGGGTCTTTCATCAATCCGCTGAATTCAACAGGGAATTTCACCGATTTGGTTACCTCTTTAATGCTCAAATCTCCAGTTATTTCATAATCATCTCCATCTTTAGTAAAAGACGTTGCTTTGAAAGTTAGTTTTGGATGGTTTTCAGCGTCGAAAAAGTCGCCACTTTTCAGGTGATTGTCTCTGTCAGCATTATTCGTGTTGATAGAATTGATGTCTGCCGAGAATTCAATAGCGGCATTTTCGAAGTTGTCATTTTCTGTTGCGATTGTTGCATCGTAAGTTCCAAATTTTCCTGAAACATTAGTAAACATCATGTGTTTTACTTTAAAACCAATTTCTGAGTGTGTCGGGTCAATTGCCCATTTTGTAGTTGCCATAATTTTATTTTTTAATTGTTATTTCATTTTGATAAGGCAAATTTACGGCGACAATATTGGTCGAGCACTTAACCTAGATTAAGAACGAAAAAACCGGAGAACTATTTTAGTTTTCCGGTTTTAAATGAATGAGTTTTGTGTTTTATTCGTTTTTATAGAAAGTCAAAGCACCCGAAGGACATTTTTGAACGGTTTCAATAATTTTGTCCGTAGAAGAGCCATCAATTTTTATCCAAGGTCTTTCCTTAGGTTGAAAAACATCGGGATTGTTCTTGACGCAATTGGCAGAATGAATGCATTTGTCAGATTGCCATACTACGGTCACTTCGCCGTTGGTGTATTCTTTTTTTAAATTATTGGTGTCCATATTTCTTGAATTTAAATTTATAAAACATCTCTAAATTCGGGTGTTTTGTCAAAAACTTTTTTGGCAAAAGGACAAAGTGGAATGATCTTGATATTCTTTTCTCGGGCAAATTCTACTGCTTTGGCTACCATTTTTTTACCAAAACCTTTGCCGTTGTTTCCCGGATTCACTTCGGTGTGGTCAATGATAATCTTGTCGTTGCCAGCAAAAACAAAAGTCATTTTGCCTTCTTGTTTTCCGTCAACCGAAACATAAAAGTAACCTTTCGAACCGTTTAATTCTAATCCTATTAGTTCTTCCATTGTTTTTCGATTTATTGTTTCATCGGGATTTCCATCAACAAAAATTTGGCGTCGGTTGTTGCTTTGAAGTCCAATGTTTTGAAATCAGTTATGCCTAATCCATCACGGGTTTCCAATTCTTGACCATCAACAGTGATTGTGCCAGAAATTACAAAAACATAAAGTCCGTTTCCTTCTTTTTTCAATTCGTATGTCTTAGTAAATCCAGCATCAAAATCGGCCAAATGAAACCAAGCATCTTGATGAATCCAAACTCCGGCATCATCAGGATTTGGAGATACTATTTGGGCAAAATTATTTTTTTGCTCCGTAGTGTCCAAAGTGATTTGTTGGTAACGAGGTTCTACATTTCTTACTTTTGGGAATACCCAAATCTGAAATAATTTAGTGCGTTGATCCGCATTTGGATTGAATTCGGAGTGTTGAATTCCAGTTCCCGCACTCATCACTTGTACGTCGCCTGTTTTTATGGTTTCGGCATTTCCCATACTGTCTTTGTGGGCCAAATCGCCTTCCAATGGAATGGTAATAATTTCCATATTGTCGTGTGGATGCGTGCCAAAACCCATTCCGGCAGCCACGGTATCGTCATTTAAAACACGCAACATTCCGAATTGAATTCTATCAGGATTGTACCAACTGGCAAAACTAAAACTGTGGTATGCGTTTAACCATCCGTGATCTGCGTGTCCTCTTGTATCTGCTTTGTGTAAAACGGTAGTTTTCATAATGTATAAATTTATTGTTTTTAGTTATACAAATTTACGATGGAAGTAAACAAAAGACACTTAATGTAGATTAAGAAACTACTTCCGCAACATTTTGCTTTTCATTTTGCTGAAAAACTCGGGAGTCACACCCAGATAGGAGGCAATTTGTTTTTGGGGAACTTTCTGGATTAAGTCGTGGTGTTTGTTGCAGAATTTTTCGAAGCGTTCCTCAGCGGTTAAACTCAAATTATCCATCAATCGTTCCTGATGTGCCACCAATGAATTTTCGGTTAAAATCCTGAAGAAGCGTTCGAGTTTGGGTATTTCTTGGTAGAGTGCTTCCTGATTTTCTTTAGACAATAAAACTACTTCGGCATCTTCCAGAACCTGGATGAAAAGGTTTCCCGGTTTTTGCGAAAGCAAACTATACATATCGCTTATCCACCAGCTGCTACAGGCAAAACTCAAAACGTGTTCTACAATATTATCGTTGATGTTGAAACTTCTCAACACACCCGCATTGACGAAATAGGAATTCTTGCAAATTTCGCCAGCGTTGAGCAAAACGGTTTTTGCCTTGTATTGACGGATTTCCGTTTTAGACAAAAAGAGTTCCTGCTCTTGCGGAGTCAGGCTAATGTGTTTGGAGAGATTGTCAATTATTAGCGGCATAGTTTTTATTTAACCACAAATTACACAAATTTTCACAAACTCTTATCTGTACTAAAAATTTGTGTAATTTGTGGTGAGTTTTTTTAATAATTCATTTGTACTAATGCCGCAGCATTTTTGGCTTTTTCAACCACTTCTTCCACGGGAGTTTCTAGACTGTCGTTTACCAATGCGACTCCCATTCGGCGATACGGACGTGAACTTGTTTTTCCGAAGATTCTGAAATCGGTTTTAGGTAAAGCAGCAATTTTCTCGAGACCAGAATAAGTTGGATTGTTGCTGCTTTCCAAGGCGGAGATTACGGCGCTAGCTCCCGATTTTTCCAATGTGATTTCAAAAATAGGCAGGCTTAAAATAGCACGCAAATGCAATTCGAATTCGTTGAAATTTTGTGTTCCTGCTAAAGTTACCATTCCAGTATCGTGCGGTCTTGGAGATAATTCTGAGAAATAAACACCATCATCGGTAAGGAAAAATTCGACACCAAAAAGTCCTGCGCCTCCCAAAGCTTCGGTAACTTTTTCGGCCATATCTTGTGCTTCGTATAAATCTGCGTCTGAAATCAGGGCGGGTTGCCAGCTTTCCTGATAATCGCCACGTTCTTGGCGGTGACCAATTGGCGCACAAAAAAGTGTTGGATTATTATTTTGTGTTACGGTCAATAAAGTAATCTCGGAATTGAATTTCACGAAAGCTTCTACAATGACTTCTACCACATCGCCACGCGAACCTTCTACTGCATAATGCCACGCTTTTTCGATATCAGCTTCCGTTTTGATCGTCGATTGTCCTTTTCCTGAAGAAGACATCAATGGTTTTATCACACAAGGAATTCCGATTTCTTGAACTGCTTTTTGCAATTCTTCGGCGGTGGTGGCGTAACGATAATTGGCCGTTTTTAAACCCAATTCTTTGGCAGCCAAATCCCGAATGGCTTTTCGATTCATTGTGAAATTAGCGGCTTTCGCCGATGGAACTACAGTAATGCCTTGTTTTTCGTAATCGTAAAAACGTTCTGTGCGGATGGCTTCTATTTCGGGAACGATAAAATCGGGTTGGTGTTTGGCAACGATTCGGTCTAAAGCTTCGCCATCAAGCATATTGATGACTTCAAAATAGTGTGCGATTTGCATTGCGGGTGCGTTTTCATAACTGTCAACAGCAATTACGGTTTGACCGATGCGTTGTGCCGCGATTGCAAATTCTTTGCCTAATTCGCCGGAGCCGAGGAGGAGTATTTTCATTTTTTTTTATTTGTTGAAGATAGCGTTCTCAAGGGTTTTGAGTTGGAAATGATTTCAGAGTAGAATTTTTAAGTTTAATTTTAGCATAATTCTATAAAACCTTACTGTATCAAAAACTGCTATTGGGCAATCGTTCTTGTTATAGCAAATTCTTTCGCTTGTAATTCAAGTGATTTTAATATTTTTACATCTGTTTGAAAATCAAACAATCGGGTTATCCCAGTTTCTTTTGTTTGAATGACAATTTTAATTGGGTATTCTTTTCCTATTGTTGCTTTTTCTAATTTTTCAATTGCATCTTCCAGTGTTTCATAATCATTTTGAATTTTTACCGGAATTGGATTTCCGTCGATATGTTCTTTTAAGAAACCATCAATACCTGAATTTCTTTGTACTGGGAAAGCATTGATATTACTTAAAATAGCTAATTCTTTTTCGGTTTTTTCAAGATAATCTTCTGTGCCTTTGGTTAATAATGCAGATTGTGTAACAATCATTTCTTCAAGTCTTGAATTAGCAAGATTTACAGCATCAATTGATACATCAATTCCGATATATTTTCTTTTTAATAGTTTGGCAGAAACACAAGTAGTTCCACTTCCGCAAAAAGGGTCTAAAACTAAATCTTCTTCATCTGTTACAATACTAATTAATTGATTAAGAAGTAAAACAGGCTTTTGTGTTGGATATCCAGTTCTTTCTTTTGCTTTTGGATTTAAATATGGGATTTCCCAAACATCAGACAACGGAACACCTTTTTTTTCTTTCCCTAAAACAATACTTCCATTGGTATCTCTTTTATATGTTGATTTACCAAATTCATTTTTCTCTCTA
>DAORUG010000087.1:0-12413 GCA_035433125.1 Flavobacterium sp. | reverse complement strand
GCTGTATTTTTCGCCTTTATCCACTTTGTAGTTTTTGAATTCAGGAATCAAATCTGGATTGTCTAGAACTTCATTCAAGAAATTGCTTTCTTCGAATTGGTCGTTTTTGGCAAAATAATTTACGGAGCGATTCATAAACATCACTTCTTCTTTTTTGTCTTCTGCAGGAAAAACAACATCTTTCGCAAATCCTTGACAGAATTTCAAGTATTTTTTGGTGATGAAATTCTCGTCTTCAAAAGCATCAACCGAAAGGAAATGTTCCAACCAATAACGCGCATCGTAACGGTTACTGTCGACTGTTAGGATTTTATAACCTTCTTCTTTTTTAAAATTGAAAATGATACAACCTTTGTCCAATTTGCTGAGGTTGATTCCGTGTTGCAAAATCATTTCTAGGTTAGATTCTTTTTCTTCAAATTGCAAGAAATCCGATTGTAACTCACTTTTGAAAATCCCAATAGCATCAACCACATTGTTGTCGATATTCAGGTTTGTCAAATGCGTTACATAAACTTCCCCATTTTTGATGTGCGGATGATTCGATTGCTCAAATAAATGGGTTGTGATTTGTTTTGAAACTTCGTGTAAACTGCTTGGATTCTCGAATATTTGAGTAGCAAATTTGAACATATCGTTGTATTCCAAATCGACTTCGTGTGCAAATTGAAAATAGTTTTCTTCTTTTTCGCGAAAGGGTTTAAAGAAATATTCTTTGATTAAAGGCACAATTTCATCATTCAGCCTGAATGGTTCTTCAGATAAAAAAATGGCTTCATTGCGGCTTTTATTCCCCACTCTGTGAATGGATAAGGTGTCAATATGTGTGTTGAATAAGTTGATCATTGTGTTTCTTTTTTTAGACAAAAGAACCAAGATGAAAGACATTTTACAAGTCTTTCATCTTGGTTCTTGATTTTTAATTAGTTACTTTTTTAATTCCAATTCTCTTCAAATCCGTAGTCTTCAAAACTATCGTCACCTTCGAACATATCGAGGTCTTCTTCGTCTAGGTCGTCTTCAAATTCATTGTATTCTTCCTCTTCGTCTTCGGCAATAAAATGTTTTTCCATCGCTTCGGCAGGCATTTCACCAACAGAAAATATAGTTTCAGGATACGTATTTCCAGCTACAATTTCTTCGATAGCGGCTAGTTCTACCAAGAAAGTCCACATGCTAATGAAATCGTAAACATAAATTATCTTAGTGTTTTCTTTATCCAAAATATCCGAAAGCAAATAATCACTCATCGTTTTTTGTTCGCCAGGAACATCACCAGTATCAAACATCGGAATTTCGTCTTCTTGATTCCAAGTATCGTCACAAGTGTAGAAAGAGGCCACTTCCATTCCGTCAAATCCAAAAGAATTGAAGATGGCATTGTGTAAATCCTCTAAAGTATCTTCGGCAAGTATTGCAATATCTCTAAAAATGTCTTCTTCGGCATCGAGAATTACCCTGAATTTGTAAACCATAATCTTTGTTTTTATTGAAAGGTCAAAGGTAAAATTTAATTTTAGATTTTAGATTTTAGATTTGTGTTTTGTTGATAATATTTTGGAGCGGAATCTGGAAGCGGTGTTCAACGTTTTGAAACTGCGCAATTTTAAAACACATTTTTTTTAATTTTATGAACGAGTTTTTTTCTAATCAGATGGTATTTAGGATGACTTGGATAACTTCTGTTGGAAGTCATATTATTGAAAATTAAAGCAGTGAGAAGTAAAATCAATACGCCAATAAATACTGGAGACAGTACATATAGGTAGCCAAGAGCTTTTATTTTATCGGAACCAATAATCGCAATAAGAGCCGTTGCTCCTCCTGGCGGATGCAAAGTTTTGGTAATTTGCATCAAAACGATCGAAAGCGAAACAGCCAATGGTGCGGCAATCCAAATAATATCTGGAACCAATTTATGAACAGTAACGCCAATCAATGCCGAAATTAAATGTCCGCCAACCAAGTTTCGAGGTTGAGAAAATGGACTTTGAATGATGCCAAAAACCAATACGCAGGTTGCGCCAAAAGATCCAATCAAATACACGGCATCATTTCCCGTAAAATGAATGGATTGGATGTAGGCCAAAATTCCGATGGCAACAAAAGTGCCTAAAAAAGACCAAAAATGTTCTTTCCAGTCTATCAAAGTCTCTCTGTAAAGGATGTATTTGGTCTTGCGGTAATTCCGTTTTATTTTTTCAATTGGCATAAATAGTTCATTTGTTATACTTGACGAAAAAGTATAAACTGTAAAAGGATAGGTTGTTTGTAACTCGCTTTGGACTTATTTATTTTAAATAAATCATCGCGGGTAAATCAGCATTTGGATTGTGTTTCAAAGTTTCCGAATGTAATTTTTGGATTAAAGTTTTTGTGTTTTCAATATCATCGATTCGGAACAAAAACAAAACTTCATTTTCGTCATCGACATTTTTCCAAAGATGTTCCAAATACATTCCTTGCAACTTGTGAAATTCCTTGTCTTTTTCCAAAACTTCGCGGATGGTTTCGAAAGGGGTGTTTCTGAGTCTGGCTAATAGATGTGGCATAATTTATTTTTTATTGGTTTAATTTCTTTATTACTTTCGCTGGATTTCCCACGGCCAACGAATTATCGGGAATGTCTTTTGTAACCACTGAACCTGCTCCGATCACGCAGCCTCTTCCAATCGTAACTCCCGGGCAAATAACTGTATTTCCCCCAATCCAGCAATCGTCACCAATAGAAATGGACAACGCATTTTCGAGGGTTTTTCTTAATTCAGCGTCAAGCGGATGTGTGGCAGTGTAAATTTGAACATTGGGAGCAAAAAACACATTGGAACCAATTTTTATGGGAGCACAGTCCAAGACAACACAATTTACATTAAAATAAACATTGTCTCCGCAAATAATATTGTATCCATAATCACAATGAAAAGGCGGTTCGATATATAAATTGGCTCCTGCATTTGGAATTAATTCTTGAATTATTTCGCGAGCTTTTTTTGTGATTCTATATTCAATGACGTTTAATCGATGGAGTAAATTCTTTGCTTTTCGGCGTTCTTTTACTAGAATCGGATCACCGGCCAAATAATATTCTCCGGTTATCATTTTTTCTTTTTCGGTTTTCATAGTTGAATTTTCGGGAATGTGCATCAAAATTGCTTGCTGAGTTTTTATGAGCGGGTTTAAATTTTAGGTTTGACTATTTTATCATGAATTTTTAGTGTTTCCTGCAATGCGGCGGTTCCATACCAAAGCGTCAGTTCGGCTTCAAGAAGATTGGATTGTACTGCAGGGTCGGTGGCTACAAATTCTTTCGCTTCTTCGATGCTACTTGCGTTAAAGATATAAATGCCTCTGTAATTCCTTTCGTTTTTCATAAACGGACCGGCAAGAACGAGTTTTCCTTCTTTGGCTAATCTCCCGATATTAGCCATATGACCTTCGAATAATTTTTGGGATTCCTCTTTTGTTGCCGTGGTGTTGGTTCCTGTTTTTAGCAAACAAAACACATATTTTTTCATTCCACGGTCATCTGCATTCAGTGATTTTGCTAGTTTTTCGTCATAGTTTGATTCCTTTTCTTGGGAAAACAATGTAGTGCTAAAAGACAATAGTAAAAGTAAAAAGATTGATTTTTTCATTTTTTAGATTTTTAGGAATAAACAAATTTAGGATTTAAAAGAATTCAATCTGCGAATCTGCGGTCATTTTTAAACTCATTGTATTTGTTCTTACAATTCATCACCAAAATTCCACAGTTCGGTGAACTAATATTTCACGACATTATTTGCAGTACTACATTTGCTTCATCAAAAAACTGATGCGATGAAGACATTAATTACTATTACGATTTTCTTTTTTTCAATAATTTCCTTTTCACAAACGGCGATTTCTGGAAAAATTATAGATGTAAAAAATAATCCAATTCCCAATGCCAATGTCTATTTCGAAGGAACTTACGACGGAACAACAACGAATGCTTTGGGTGAATTTAATTTTTCGACTTCATCAACTGGGAATCAAACTTTGGTAGTAAGTGCTCTAACTTTCGAAACAGTAAAAATGCAAATTTCAATCATTCAATATCAATATTTGTCTATAGTTTTAAAGCAAAATATGACTCAACTGAATGAAGTACTGATTACTGCTGGAACTTTAGAAGCCGGTGCGAAATCAAGAGTTTCAGTTTTGAAACCATTGGATATTTTGACCACAGCTGGAAATCCAGGCGATATTGTTTCGGCTTTGCAAACTTTGCCGGGAACACAAATTGTTGGCGAAAGCGGCAAACTTTTTGTCCGAGGAGGTGAAGCAAATGAAACGCAGACTTTTATCGATGGAATTCGAGTGGCGCAACCGTATATTCAAACGGCAAATAATGTACCTACAAGAAGCACTTTTTCGCCATTATTGTTTAAAGGCACTACTTTTTCTACAGGAGGTTATTCGGCTGAATATGGTGAAGCACTTTCGAGTATTTTAGTGATGAACACTATTGACGAACCCGATTTAGAAAAAACAGATATTGGTATAATGTCTGTTGGCGCAAGTCTTGGAAATACCCAAAAATGGAAAAATAATTCCTTGAGTGTGAACACGAGTTACCTCAACTTGCAACCGTATCAATCTTTGTTGCCTGATAATATCGAATGGATAAAACCCTATGAATCTCTTGGTGGAGAAATCGTTTTTAGACAAAAATTAGATAGAGGATTGCTAAAATTTTACACTTCCTACACGGCTGCCAATTTCGATTTGAAGCAAGATGATATCAATTATCCTGACAAATTGAGAACCCAAAACAAGAACAATAATTTGTATTCGAACCTTTCTTACAAAGGAGGTTTTGGAGATAATTGGAACGTTTTTGCAGGAGTTAGTTTTGCTAAAAGTCGAAATAGCGGGATTTTCGATGTCTATAATTATGATGCTTCAGAAAATGCTAGTCATTTAAAATTGAAATTGACAAAACCCATTTCTGATAAAATAAAAACCAGTTTTGGAGCCGATTATTTTTACACTAATTTTTCGGAATCGGTGACCAATTTCGAAAGCGGATACCATTCGAATATTTTTGCCGCATTTTCTGAAACAGACTTTTTAATTACCAATAATTTGATTACAAAAGTAGGTTTCCGATTTTCGAAAAACTATTTGTTGGACGAAATTTCTATCGCACCAAGATTAGCTTTAGCTTATAAATTGGCCAAAAATCAGCAGTTTTCAATGGCTTACGGAACTTTTGAACAAGCTCCAAAGAATGATTATCTTAAATCCACCGCAAATTTACAAGCCGAAAAAGCACAACATTATATTTTGAGTTATGAATTCAACAAAAACAAGCAGATTTTTAAAGCAGAAATATATTATAAAAGCTATGATAATTTGGTTAAATACGATACCAATTCGCCGGTTTACAATAGCAATTTCAATAATACCGGTACGGGTTTTGCCAAAGGATTGGAGCTGTTTTGGAGAGACAACAAGAACATTAAAAACTTGGAATACTGGATTTCCTATTCCTATATTGACACGGAACGTAATTACGCGAATTTTCCAAAGCGAGCAACGCCTAGTTTTGTTGCCGACCACACGTTGTCTTTGGTAACCAAATATTGGATTCAAGATTGGCGTTCGCAAATTGGAGCAACTTATACTTTCAGTTCCGGAAGACCTTACGATAATCCGAATGAATTGACTTTTATGAATGGAAAGACCAAAAGCTATAATAACTTAAGCATGAATTGGGCTTACTTGATTTCGCCTCAAAAAATATTGTTTTTCTCGGTGACCAATGTTGCGGGAATCAAAAATGTGTACGGTTATAATTATGCCAATACACCAAATTCATCAGGAATTTATGAAAGTCAAGCAATAGTTCCCACTGCAGATCGATTTTTCTTTGTGGGTTTCTTTTGGACAATAAGCAAGGACAAAAAAGTAAATCAGTTGGAGAATTTGTAATGGTTTGATGTATTTACAATTCATCATCAATAATCGACAGTTCAGTTAGAATGAATTTCAATTGATTTACATTCGATATATATTTGTACAAGAATTAATCAACAATTTAAAAATTTGAAATTATGACCAAAATTATCATTGCAATCGTATTGTTTATCAGCAGTTTGGTTTCTGCTCAAAATGTAGATCTGACAGTTGCTATATCGGGTTTAAAAAATGACACAGGATTTGTACAAGTAGGTCTGTTTAATTCTGAAGGAAAATTTCTTAAATCAATTTACAAAGGAAGTTCCTCTGAAATTAAATCAAAAGGTGCTACCGTCACTTTTTTGAATATTCCAAAAGGAGTTTACGCCATTTCGGCATATCACGATAAAAACAAAAACGGTAAACTGGATATGAATTTTATGGGAATTCCAAAGGAAGATATTGCCTGCTCCAACAATGCGAAAGGATTTATGGGGCCACCAAAATATGAAGACGCCAAATTCAATCTCAGTAAAGATTCAAAAATAGAGGTTAAATTCAATAATTAATAAACTTTAAAATAATATTATGAAAAAAATCATTACAACAATCGCATTATTTGTAGTAGCCATTGCTTCTGCACAAAGTCAATTTGAGCAAGGAATGGGTAAAGCATTCCAACTTTGGGGCGAAGGAAAAAACACTGAAGCATCAGCGATGTTCGAGAGAATTGCTGCCGCAGAACCGAATTCGTGGTTGCCTAATTATTATGTAGCTTTGGTAAATACCACAACGGCTTTCGGAACAAAAGACAAAGAACAAATCAGTCTGTTGTTGGACAAAGCTCAAAATGCTTTGGATGTCGAATTGATAAAAACACCTAATAACGCTGAACTTTTAGTGATGCAAGCTATGATTCATACCGCCTGGATTGTTTATGATCCAATGACCAACGGGCAAAAATTATCGGGAACCGTTATGGAATTGTATGGAAAAGCAGAAGCTATCGCACCAGAAAATCCTCGAGCTGTCTTCGGAAAAGCGGAATTTGAAATAGGCGGAGCAAAATTTTGGGGAACAGATACTAAGCCAATGTGTGCTCAAATTGAAAAAGCTATTGGACTTTTTGCTACTTTTAAGCCTGAAACCCCTTTTTCTCCAAAATGGGGATTGGATAGAGCCCAAGAAGCTTTGAAAAATTGTAAATAATTAACCTTTACTATTAGAAATCATGGAAAATCAAAAAAATGAAACTAACAAAATTTCGGGAATAATTTTTATTGGTATTATGTTTATTGGGATTGGAGTTGGAAAATATATTGATAATACCACTGTTGGGACATTAATTGGAATGGGAGTTGGGTTTTTAGCATCAGCTATTTACAGGTCAAAAAATTAAATAATTCAGTCAATGAAAAATGATTATGTAAAAGAATTTCCGAGGGCGTTTTTTATCGGATTAGCCATTTTTGTAATACTTAATCTAATTCGGGCTTTTAACGGGAATTTTTCTTTGGATGAGAGATTAGGGGTAATGTTTTTATATACAATACTTTACAGTTTTGCATTGCATCTCTCCAATACATTTTTGTTTATTAGATTAGATAAAATTTTCATCAACGAAAGATTTTCTAAAAAAAGAATACTTGTTGGTTTTGTTTCTTCTTTTTTTCTTTCTCTTTTTGTTATTTTTCTGTTGAGACTTTTTATTAATACTATTATTGAAAACAAGTCCTTTAGGGTTTTTATAGCCAACGAAAGTACTTCCGATTATGTTGTAGCCTCTATTTTTACTTTTTTTATCTTACTGATTGTTCATTTTATTTACCTCTACAAAGGATATCAGGAGAATAAAGTCAAGGAACAAAAAATAATTGCGGGAACAGCAAATGCAAAATTCGAAAGCTTAAAAAATCAAATCGATCCACATTTTCTTTTCAACAGTTTGAATGTTTTGAGTTCGCTGATTGAAGAAAATCCTGAAAATGCTCAACGATTCACGACTTCTTTATCCAAAATTTATCGCTATGTTTTGGAACAGAAAGACAAAGAATTGGTTTCGATTGAAGAGGAATTGGCTTTCGCCAAAACCTATATGAATTTGCTAAAAATGCGTTTTGAAAACAGTTTGTTTTATGAATTACCAACAACAAACATTAATCCAGAAGCCAAGGTAGTTCCGCTTTCACTCCAGCTTTTGTTGGAAAATACGGTTAAACACAATGTGGTTAGTGAACAAAGACCGTTGCACATTCGCATTTTTATGGAAGGCGATTATTTAGCCATTCAAAACGATTATCAAAAGAAAGAAATTTTGCAGGAACGCAAAGGAGTTGGCTTGCAAAATATCATCAATCGCTACGGAATTATTACCAACAGAAAAGTGTTGATTGAGCAAAACGAAAAAACATTTACAGTAAAAATACCTGTTTTAACCAAACAAATTTCGATTATGGAAACAGCTGCAAATTATTATGAAAACACGAGTTATTATAGAGCCAAAAAAAGAGTTCAGCAACTCAAAGGCTTTTATGGAAATTTAATTTCGTATTGTTGTGTAATCCCAATTCTGATTTTTGTTAACTTAACGTATATGCCACAATTTCATTGGTTTTGGTTTTCAGCAGCGGGTTGGGGATTTGGGTTGACTATGCATGCTTTTCAAACATTTGGTTATGGTGCCAACTGGGAAGAACGTAAAATTCAAGAAATTTTGAATAAAGAAGATAAAAAACAAACTTGGAATTAATATTAAAAGCTATGGAAACTAATTATCAAGAGGAAGAACGCTATTTTCAGGCAAAAAAAAGAGTAGAGGAGATCAAAGGATTTTACGGAAACTTAATTGCTTATATTGCCGTAAACATCGGTCTTATGGTTATTAATCTGCTTACTTCGCCAGAGTATCTATGGTTTTTTTGGCCAATGCTAGGTTGGGGAATTGGAGTGCTTTTTCACGGAATGAAAGTCTTTAATTATATGCCTTTTTTCGGAAAAGAATGGGAAGAGAAAAAAATAAAAGAGTTTATGGATAAGGAGGAACAATCTAAAAATACTTGGCAATAAATTAAAATTTTAAGTAATGAGACGATCAAAAAGAATGTATGACGAATATCAATCAGAAAAATTCAATCCGGACGACCGCTATAATTTGGCATATAAAAGAGTAAAAAAAATCAAAGGATTCTATGTTCACGCACTAGTGTTTGTTCTTGTAAATGCTTTTATAATAATTTCAAGTTATAATCGAAGTTTGTTTGGTAATGAAGTTTTTTTGAGATGGGAAACTTTTTCAACCGCATTTCTTTGGGGAATAGGTTTGTTGGTACACGGATTATCTGTTTTTGGAAGAAATATATTTTTTGGACAAAATTGGGAAGAAAGAAAAATACAAGAATTTATGGAAAAAGAGAAAAGAGAAAAATGGGAGTAATAATAGTTCTCAGATTGCAGTTTTCAGATTGCAGGAAGATGCAGGAGAGTTTTAACTTCCAATTCGCAACTCCCTAACCTTTAACCTCTAACTTCTAACCAAAAAATGACCACAATAATAATCGAAGACGAAAAACCAGCAGCGAGATTGTTGCAACGCAAACTCGAAAAACTTAATATCGAAGTAGGAGTGATGCTTCATTCTGTTGCCGAATCCATCGAATGGTTTTCCCAAAACGAGCATCCTGATTTGATATTTCTCGACATTCAATTATCCGATGGATTGTCGTTTGAAATTTTCGAACACTTCGTTAAAGCTCAGAGTGAAATAAAAAGTGCCGTAATTTTCACAACGGCTTATGATGAATATGCGCTGAAAGCATTCAAACTAAACTCGATTGATTACCTCCTGAAACCCATAGATGAAGAGGATTTGGAAGTGGCGATTTCTAAATTCAAAATGCGTTTGCCAAAACCGGAAATTAACTTGCAATTGGATTTTGAACAAATCAAAAAAATGTTCCAAAATCCATTCGACAAGAATTTCAAAACTCGGTTCACTGTCAAAATAGGGCAGCACCTCAAAGTCATTTCTACCGATGAAATCGAATGTTTTTTTAGCGAAAATAAAGGATCTTATATCCACACTTTTGACAACAGAAATTACCTAATCGAATCGACTTTGGAAGTTTTGGAACAAGAATTGGATCCAAAGAAATTTTATCGAATCAGTCGAAAATTCATCATTCCGTTAAAGTCAATTAAGGAAATTGTGGTGTACAGTAATTCTCGATTGAAAGTAATTTTGCCAACATTTAAAGAAGAAGAAGTGATTGTAAGTCGTGAAAAAGTATCCGATTTCAAGGCTTGGATTGGGTAATTTTTTATTTAAATTATAAATAAATATAAAAACACTTAAAAGCACTGGTGTTTAGCTATTTGGGTTTTTTGTATAGATTTAATCTATTGGGTTTTTAAGGCTTAAAAAACGTCTTTCTGATGCCAATCATAACAAAAATAAAGATAGAGTAAAACACAAAAAAAGGAACAATCATTTCGATCCATCCCAGAGTCAACATAACGGCAATAATCAGCAATTGAAAGCCCAATCCATACATTGAAACAACTGTCATAAACCAGTTTGGAAACGTATTGACTTTGTAAGCATCACTGTCCAAAATGTGGATTATTTTGTCGAATATACCGTAAACGATAGTGTAAATTCCAAACCAGATATTGACCCATTTTTGAGTTTCACCCGGCAAAGCTTCAGGTGATTTGTTTTCGAAAATCTTGCTGGTTTTGTCTCCGCCAACTGATTTGTTTCTCAAAATTACATAGTAATAGTTGTATAAAGTCCCTTGCAATTGGATGCAAAAAAAGGCAATTAATGTCATCCATAATTTGGTTTGGGCGACGTAACAAATAGTAATCATAAACAAAAGATTCAGAATAATATCAAACACGCTATCGAGATACCTTCCAACATACGAAGGTGTTTTTTTTATTCGAGCCAATTCACCATCAGCAGCATCGATAATCGATTTCAGAATGATAAAAAAGCTAGCTAAAATGTAGTGATGTTTCAAAATACAGTAAATGGCAATCAAGCCACAAACGCCAAAAAGTAGCGTGACGTGAATGGGTGTGAATCGGGTATTTTTTAATTGATTGGCAAATAGTTTTCCAATGGATCTTCCATAATCCGACAAATCTAGAAATTTATCTTCGGCAGCAAGTTTCGACATTTTTTAATGTTAAACAAAAGGATGCGACAATATAGTCAGGTGTTATTTTATCAATTGCCCACTCCCGAAAGCTTTCAGGATAACTGTAGGTTTGTGTTGTGTCTATGATTTATTTTGATAATCGATGCAAAGTATAGGTCATTGTCGCAAGCAAAATGAAAGCCATTATTTGATGTGTGAGTCCCAACCAAAGCGGAACGCTGTAAAGCAAAGTAAAAACCCCTAATCCAAATTGTAAAAATACGATGATTACCAAGGCATTTATTCCTGATTTTTGGTCTTTATTTAAATCAAATTTATGACTTTTAAAGGCCAAGAGCAATATAAATCCAACTACTACATAAGCCAAAGTACGATGCACAAATTGAACTCCGCTTTTGCCTTCGGTAAGTCTTAACAACCAAGAGTCTTTTTCTAATATTACACTTTCGTGAAGGAATTGTCCATCGCTCATCATTGGCCAATGATTGTGAATTAAACCCGCATTTAATCCTGCAACGAAACCGCCGTAAATGATTTGTATTAACAAAAATAACAGTGAAAAACGAGCTATGTTTTGAAGTGAAACTATCGCATTTTTTCTTTCAGGATAAATCAAATCCAAAGCGACCCAAAGTGTGTAAGCAAAGGTTATGAAAGCAAATGTCAAATGTAAGGAAAGTCTAAAGTGACTTACGTCTGGATTGTCAATCAAGCCGCTACGCACCATAAACCAACCCAAAAATCCTTGAAAAGCACCCATTCCAAGTAGCACCACGCATTTTTTTAGGGTTTCGCTTGAAAGTCGTTTTTTGATAAGGAAATAAACAAAAGGAATAAGAAATACCAATCCAATGATTCGTCCTATAAAACGGTGAAACCATTCCCAGAAATAGATGAATTTATAATCTTCCAATTGGAAATCATTATGGATGTTGATTTTTTGGTATTCGGGGAATTTCTTGTATTCTTCGAATGCTTGCGACCATTTTTCTTCGGTCAGCGGGGGAAAAGTATCGGTGACCAAATGCCAGTCTGTCATTGATAATCCTGAATTGGTCAAACGGGTGATGCCACCAACCACAACCATTATAAACAATAATAAGCAACCTGATAATAGCCAGATAATTACGGCTTTGTTTTTATTTTTCATTTTATTTTATTGGAAAATCTTGAGTTTTTTGACGAGTGTCCCAGATGTCTAGGACAACAATTTCATTTGGGGTTATTTTGTAAATGATTTCAAAATGACTTACAATTATAAATTTTGAATCTTCTCTAAAAGTAGGTTTACCAAATTCAGGAAGTTGTATGACGATTTCTAAATTG
>DAORUG010000086.1:0-12482 GCA_035433125.1 Flavobacterium sp. | reverse complement strand
GTGGTACTGCGTCACGTGGTCACAAAGGAGCAAAATCTCGTTCTGGTTATTCTAAAAAGATTGGTTTTGAAGGGGGTCAAATGCCACTTCAAAGACGTGTACCTAAGTTTGGTTTCACAAACATCAATCGTAAAGAATACGAAGGGGTGAATCTTGATACACTTCAATTATTAGTAGATAATGGTATTGTGACTGATACAGTTGATATGACTGTTTTTGTTGCAAATCGTTTGGCAACTAAAAACGAAACAGTTAAGATTTTAGGAAGAGGAGAATTGAAAGCAAAACTAACAGTAACTGCTCACAAATTTACTGCTACTGCAAAAGCCGCTATTGAAGCTGCTGGTGGAGAAGCTGTAATCCTTTAATTTTCCGATAAAGATGAAGAAATTTATTGAATCATTAGTTAATATTTGGAAAATTGAGGAGCTGAAAAACAGAATTGGCGTTACATTGCTGATTCTATTAGTTTATCGTTTTGGAGCTCACGTTACACTTCCAGGTATTGATGCTACGCAATTGACAGGTTTAGCTGGGCAAACAAAAAGTGGACTTGGTTCTATCATTGACATGTTCTCTGGTGGTGCTTTTTCAAAAGCTTCAGTTTTTGCTTTAGGTATTATGCCTTATATTTCTGCTTCGATTGTTGTTCAGTTAATGGGAATTGCGATTCCTTATTTGCAAAAACTTCAAAGCGATGGAGAAAGTGGTAGAAAGAAAATTAATCAAATTACTCGTTGGTTAACAATTGGTATTTCTTTGGTTCAAGGACCTAGTTACATCTACAATCTGTACAATCAATTGCCTAAAACTGCATTTTTATTAGGATATAATTCTATCGAATTTGTATTTTCTTCAGTAATTATTTTGACAACAGGTACTATATTTGCAATGTGGTTAGGTGAAAAAATCACCGATAAAGGAATTGGAAACGGAATATCACTATTAATTATGGTAGGTATTTTGGCTAGATTACCACAAGCTTTTATCCAAGAATTTGCCGCTAGAGTTACAAATAATAACGGCGGTCCAATGTTATTGGTTGTCGAAATTATTGTTTGGTTATTAGTAATCATCTCTTGTATATTGCTAGTAATGGCAATTAGAAAAATACCTGTACAGTATGCACGTCGTACAACATCAGGGGATTTCGAAAAAGATATGATGGGTGGTAACAGACAATGGATTCCATTAAAATTAAATGCAGCTGGTGTTATGCCAATCATTTTTGCTCAGGCAATTATGTTTATTCCTGCTGCAGTAGCAGGATTGTCAAAATCAGATGCTTCACAATCTATCGTTAGTACATTTAGTGATATGTTCGGTTTTTGGTATAATTTTGTTTTTGTGACTTTGATAGTTGTATTTACATTCTTTTATACAGCAATTACAGTTCCTACCAATAAAATGTCAGACGATTTGAAAAGAAGTGGAGGTTTTATTCCAGGTGTTAGACCAGGAGTTGAAACATCTGACTTTCTTGACAAAGTGATGTCTTTAATAACTTTCCCTGGTTCATTATTTCTTGCTTTAATTGCTGTGTTCCCAGCCATTGTAGTTAGTGTTATGGATGTTCAACAATCTTGGGCAATGTTTTTTGGAGGAACATCATTGATAATTATGGTTGGAGTTGCAATCGATACGATTCAACAAATTAATTCATACTTGTTGAATAAGCATTATGATGGTTTAATGAAAAGTGGCAAAAATAGAAAAGCAGTAGCTTAATCTTATGGCAAAACAATCAGCAATAGAACAAGACGGATCAATTATCGAAGCGTTGTCAAATGCAATGTTCCGTGTTGAGTTAGAAAATGGACATATAGTAATTGCTCATATATCTGGAAAAATGCGTATGCATTACATCAAATTATTACCTGGTGATAAAGTGAAACTAGAAATGAGTCCTTACGATTTGTCAAAAGCAAGAATTACTTATAGATATTAAAGATATTCAAAATGAAAGTAAGAGCATCAGTTAAAAAGAGAAGTGCCGAGTGCAAAATTGTACGAAGAAAAGGCAGATTATACGTAATCAACAAAAAGAATCCTAGATTTAAACAAAGACAAGGATAATTATGGCAAGAATAGCAGGGGTAGACATCCCAAAAAACAAAAGAGGAGTTATCGCTTTAACCTATATCTTCGGAATCGGTAGAAGTAGAGCAGTTGAGATTTTAGAAAAAGCTCAAGTTAGCCAAGATACAAAAGTTCAAGATTGGAATGATGACGAAATTCACGCAATTCGTGATGCCGTATCTTTCTTTAAAATTGAAGGTGAACTACGTTCAGAAGTTTCCTTAAACATCAAACGTTTAATGGATATTGGATGTTATAGAGGTATCCGTCATAGATCTGGTCTTCCATTAAGAGGACAAAGAACTAAAAACAACTCTAGAACAAGAAAAGGAAAAAGAAAAACTGTTGCCAACAAGAAAAAAGCAACTAAATAATAAGTAATATGGCTAAAGCAACTGCAAAAAAACGTAAAGTTATCGTTGAATCAACGGGAGAAGCTCATATTTCTGCTACCTTCAATAACATCATCATTTCTTTGACAAACAAAAAAGGTGAAGTTATTTCTTGGTCATCAGCTGGTAAAATGGGTTTCAGAGGTTCTAAAAAGAACACTCCGTATGCAGCCCAAATGGCAGCAGAAGATTGTAGTAAAGTAGCGTTAGAAGCTGGACTTAAAAAAGTAAAAGTGTATGTAAAAGGACCAGGAAACGGACGTGAGTCTGCAATTCGTTCTTTGCATAATGGTGGAATTGAAGTTACAGAGATTATCGATGTTACTCCAATGCCTCACAACGGATGTCGTCCTCCTAAAAGACGTAGAGTTTAATACTCAAAATTTAATTATAGTATAACTAGATTGAACAACGATTATCGAAGGATAAGACCTGAATTCATAATCTCAATCTTAAACAATTTAAAATGGCAAGATATACTGGTCCAAGTACAAGAATCGCACGTAAATTCGGCGAAGCAATTTTCGGAGACGACAAAGCTTTCGAAAAAAGAAATTATCCTCCTGGACAACACGGGATGGCTAAAAAAAGAGGAAAAAAATCTGAGTATGCTGTTCAGTTAATGGAAAAGCAAAAAGCTAAATATTCTTATGGAATTTTAGAAAAACAATTCAGAAACTTATTCGAAAAAGCATCAGCTACTAAAGGGGTTACTGGTGAAGTTTTATTACAATTATGTGAAGCAAGATTAGACAACGTAGTTTTTAGAATGGGTATTGCTCCTTCTAGAAGAGGTGCTCGTCAAATCGTATCTCACCGTCATATCACTGTTAACGGTGAAAATGTAAACATCCCTTCTTACCACCTTAAACCTGGTGATAAAGTTGCTGTTCGTGAAAAATCTAAATCATTAGAGGCTATCGAGCGTTCTTTATCAAATTCAAGTCACGTTTATGAATGGATTACTTGGAATAATGATTTGAAAGAAGGTACTTTCGTTTCTGTACCAGCTAGACTTCAAATTCCAGAAAACATTAAAGAACAATTAATCGTAGAGTTGTACAACAAATAATAATTGACTTAGTCGAAATTTATGGCAATATTTAATTTTCAGAAGCCCGATAAAGTTATCATGATCGATTCAACCGATTTTGAAGGTAAATTTGAATTTAGACCTTTAGAACCTGGTTACGGATTGACAGTTGGTAACGCACTTAGAAGAGTTTTGCTTTCAGCATTAGAAGGTTATGCAATCACATCGGTTCGAATCGAAGGTGTAGATCATGAGTTTTCTACTATCTCAGGAGTTGTTGAAGACGTTACCGAAATTATTCTAAATCTTAAACAAGTACGTTTCAAACGTCAAATTGAAGATATAGATAATGAATCAGTTACTATTTCAGTTACTGGTAAAGATCAATTAACAGCTGGTGATTTCCAGAAATTTATTTCAGGTTTCCAAGTTTTGAATCCAGAACTTATAATCTGTAATTTAGATCCTAAAATCAAACTACATTTCGATTTAACCATCGAAAAAGGTAGAGGATATGTTCCTGCTGAAGAGAACAAAAAACAAAATGCTGCAATTGGAACTATATTTACTGACTCTATTTTTACTCCTGTAAAAAATGTTAAGTATGCTATTGAAAACTTCCGTGTAGAGCAAAAAACAGATTATGAAAAATTAGTTTTTGAAATCAAAACTGATGGTTCTATCAATCCAAAAGACGCCCTTACTGAAGCTGCCAAAGTTTTAATTCACCACTTTATGTTGTTCTCAGACGAAAGAATTACTCTTGAGGCTGACGAAATTGCACAAACAGAATCATATGACGAAGAGTCATTACATATGAGACAATTGCTTAAAACCAAACTTGTTGATATGGATCTTTCTGTTAGAGCATTAAATTGCTTAAAAGCGGCTGAAGTTGACACACTTGGAGATTTAGTATCTTTCAATAAAAATGACCTAATGAAATTCCGTAATTTTGGTAAAAAATCTTTAACTGAACTAGATGAACTAGTGGCAATTAAAAATTTGAACTTCGGAATGGATTTAGCAAAATACAAACTAGATAAAGAATAATCTAAACCTTCAAAGGTTTAAATTT
The DNA here is from genome assembly GCA_035433125.1 of Flavobacterium sp. Classification (GTDB taxonomy): domain Bacteria; phylum Bacteroidota; class Bacteroidia; order Flavobacteriales; family Flavobacteriaceae; genus Flavobacterium. Next base: position 7,900 of record DAORUG010000086.1, on the reverse strand, counting down.
ACATAGCAATGAGACACGGAAAAAAATTCAATCACTTAAGCAGACAGACTGCACATAGAAGTTCTATGTTGGCTAATATGGCTTGTTCTCTTATCGAGCACAAACGTATTAACACTACTGTTGCTAAGGCAAAAGCGCTTAAACAATTTGTTGAGCCATTAATAACAAAATCTAAAGCTGACACGACTCACAACCGTCGTATCGTTTTTGGATACTTACGTAGCAAATATGCCGTAACTGACTTGTTCAGAGACGTAGCTGCTAAAGTAGGTGACCGTCCAGGTGGATACACTCGTATCATTAAAGTTGGAAATCGTTTAGGAGATAATGCTGATATGGCAATGATCGAATTAGTAGATTTCAATGAACTTTACAACGGAGGTAAAAAAGAAGTTAAAAAAGCAAAAAGCCGTCGTGGTGGAAAAGCTAAGAAAGCAGATGAAGCTGTTGCAGCTCCAGTTGCCCAAACAGAAGCTCCGGCTGCTGAGCCAGAAACTCCGTCAGAGACTGCTGAATAATTATGAAGATAATCATTCAATAAAAATTAAGGATAAACTTTTGTTAGTTTGTCCTTTTTTTTTGATTTTTTGGAGCACAAATCTTGTGTTTTCAATAGATATTTCAACGGATTATTTTTTTGACATCCATATGAAATACTTCAAAAAAACATAAATTTCAAAAAAAAACATTGCATCCACTGTTTTAAAAAATTAAATTTGCAAAATATTTAACTACTGATGAAATACACAACACGAAAAAGCGCCATTCTTTTATTAAGTGACGGAACTATATTCCACGGAAAATCTATCGGAATTTCAGGAACTACTTTTGGCGAAGTATGTTTCAATACTGGAATGACAGGTTATCAAGAGATATTCACTGATCCGTCTTACTTTGGGCAAATTATGGTGGCAACCAATGCTCACATCGGAAACTACGGAGTAAATGATAAGGAAATCGAATCGGATAGCATTAAAATTGCTGGATTGGTTTGTAAAAATTTCAGTTTCAATTATTCTCGTGAAGATGCCATTGGAAGCTTGGAAGACTATTTCAAAAAACAGAATTTAATCTGTATTTCCGATGTTGATACACGAGGTTTAGTAAGTTACATTCGGGATCACGGAGCAATGAATTCAGTAATTTGTACTGATGACACACCAATAGAAGAACTAAAAGCAGCATTAGCAAAAGTTCCAGATATGAAAGGTTTAGAATTAGCTTCTAAAGTTTCTACCAAAGAACCATACTTTTTTGGAGACGAGAATGCAACCTATAAAATTGCAGCTTTAGATTTAGGAATAAAAACCAATATCCTTCGCAATCTTGCCAAAAGAGATTGTTACATCAAAGTATTTCCATACGATTCAAAATATTCAGAATTAGCAGCATTCAATCCAGACGGATATTTCTTGTCTAACGGGCCTGGTGATCCAGATCCACTTTTTGGTGCAATTGAAGTAGCAAAAGAAATTTTAGCAAACGACAAACCATTGTTTGGAATTTGTTTAGGACACCAAGTGATTGCTTTGGCTAATGGAATTTCGACCTATAAAATGTTCAACGGACACAGAGGAATTAATCATCCTGTAAAAAATATAATTACTGGTAAAGGTGAAATTACTTCTCAAAATCACGGTTTTGCTGTCAATAAAGAAGAATTAGACAACCATCCTGATATGGAAATCACACATCTTCATCTCAACGATGGAACAGTTGCTGGTATGAGAATGAAAAACAAAAACTGTTTTTCAGTACAATATCATCCAGAAGCAAGTCCAGGACCACACGATTCCTCTTATTTGTTTGATCAATTTGTGGAAAATCTAAAAAATTAAATTCAAAATTTGAAATTAATATCAAAAAGCTGTCAATTTTGGCAGCTTTTTTATTTTTACTTATTTTCTGATGTGAGCATTTTTTTGAATTCATTTTTTTTAGACATCAAAAAATCCATTGATTTTAAAGGATTTGTGTTTTTTAAAATTGTTTTTGATTTAGGGTCTGCATCACAAAATTCAATAAAAAGACCAATTTCTTCAGGTTTTAATTTTAATGTTTCTATGTAAAAACTATCATTGTAACTTTTTTTCATCAACTCTTTAAACTCAATTTCATGGATTTTCTTTCGACCACTAGGTAGATTTATTGTCATACCCATACCATTTTCTATTGTTCCATCATAAACGCCATAGGGTTTTGGGTTTTTTGCGGCTTTTTCAATAGTTAATTGGCTAGCAATATTTTTATCGAATTTTATTTTTGGAAAATTAATTTTTGAAATCACGATGATTTCCTCTAATTGTTCCATTTTTCGTGTCAAATAAATGATGATATTATTTTTTTCTAAATCTTCTTTTTTCAAAAAAAATCTTTTGTATTCATAGTTTTTTGAGACAAACATGAGGGTGTCTTTTGCTTTTGCCAAAATGCTAAATTTACCATTCGAATCGGTAATCGTAGTTACTTTGGATGCTAAATTCAGGACTTCTATACCTTGAAGAGGAAAGTTTTCACAAACAACTTTCGCTTGAATAAGTTTTTCTGTTTGAGAAAATCCAAATTGATACAACAAAAACAAGAAAAAAACAGGTAGTTTTATTTTCATTACTTTGAATAAGTTATTTGTAAAACTATTCAAATCATTGCTAAAGAATTCAAAAGATGTCTATAAAGTTTTGTTAATACTCCTACGGAAACTTGTATTGTATAATTGAATTGTTATTTTTGTTTTAGGTTAAAACAATTCTATTTCTTGATTCATAAAGTGTATATTTGACTCAAATTATTTTGATTAAATTACAACAGAATTGATTAACAGTTTTACAATTTTTTTAAAATAAAATACATCATAATTTCCAATAATGCTTTCAAAATCAATACAAATGAAATCCATAAATAATAAAATTGCACTTACTTTTTTTGTTTTACTATTTTCCACCGGAATTGCTGTGGCACAAGAAATCATCAAAGAAAATGCCGTTGATACGATCAAAAAGGTTAATACAGCAAAAAAACAAAAAATCGATGGTATCATTGCAAAAGTGGGCGATTACATCATATTGGATTCTGATATTGACAAATCCTACTTAGAAATTTCGAGTAGCGGAGCTTCTATTAAAGATATTACGAGATGTCAGATATTAGGGAAAATAATGGAAGACAAATTGTATGCACATCAAGCCGTCATAGATAGTGTTAAAGTTACGGATGGAGAGGTGAAATCGATGATGGATGAACGACTAAGTTATATGGTAGAACAAATTGGTTCTATGGATAAAGTGGTTAAATATTATAAGAAAAACACCGAAGAGGAGTTTAGAACGTACTTTTTTGATGTTTTGAAAGAGCAAAAATTGACTTCAGAAATGCAGAAAAAAATCGTTGATGAAGTAGAAATTACACCTGAAGAAGTGCGTAATTTTTTCAAAAAAATACCAACAGCAGATTTGCCTGTTTTTGGAGATGAAATGGAAGTAGCTCAAATTGTAGTAATCCCAAAAGTTTCAGAAGCCGAGAAACAAAAAGTGATTGATAAGCTGAAAGAATTTAAGAAAGAGATTCAAGCCGGGGAATCTAGTTTTTCAACAAAAGCGGTTTTGTATTCACAAGATCCAGGTTCAAAATCAACGGGGGGATATTATAAAATGAACAGAAAAACTCAATTTGTAAAAGAGTTTAAAGAAGTAGCATTTAGTCTTCAAGAAGGTGAAATTTCAGAACCTTTTGAAACAGATTTTGGTTATCATATTATTTATGTTGAAAAAATAAAAGGTCAAGATGTAGAATTGCGTCATATTTTATTAATCCCAGCGGTAACTCCAGAGGATTTAAAAACAGCCAAAGAAAAAATTACTTTAATTAGAAAAACAATTATAGACAAGGACATTACTTTTGACAAAGCGGCAAAAACAATGTCGGACGAAAAAGAAACTAGAACGAATGGTGGTGCTTTAATTAATCCAAAAACTCAAGATACCCGTTTTGAATTGACTAAAATGGATCCAACTTTGTACAGTCAGGTTTCTAATTTAAAAGACAATGAGATTTCCGCTCCATTATTGGATGAAGATCAAAACGGCAAGAAAAAATACAAGATAATAACTGTAACTAATAGAATTAATTCCCACACGGCTGATTACGCTAAAGATTATATCAAAATTAAAGACTTAGCTTTAAAAGAAAAGCAAATCAAAACCATCGGAAAATGGTTTGACGATAAAATTAAAGACACCTATATTAAAATTAATGGTGAATACAAAGATTGTACTTTTACGAATAATTGGTTAAAAAAATAGTGTTCAGTATTCAGTTTTTAAGTGTTCAGTGATTTCGGATTAGAAATCTAAAATCTGCAATCTAAAATCTAAAATCGAAATGTCAGACGTAGCAGCAATACATAACTTAGTCGAAAAAAGGAATGCGCTAAAAGCCGAAATCGCAAAGATTATTGTGGGACAAGATGCGGTAGTAGATCAAATTCTACTTTGTATTTTCTCTGGTGGACACGCACTTTTAGTTGGAGTTCCTGGTTTGGCAAAAACTTTGATGGTTAATACGTTAGCGCAAGCACTTGGTTTGGATTTCAAGAGAATCCAATTTACACCCGATTTAATGCCTTCGGATATTTTAGGAAGCGAAATATTAGACGAAAACCGCCAATTCAAATTCATAAAAGGCCCTATTTTTTCGAATATTATTCTGGCTGACGAAATCAACAGAACGCCTCCCAAAACCCAAGCGGCTTTACTTGAAGCGATGCAAGAACGCTCGGTAACTATTGCGGGTCAAAATTATAAATTAGCATTGCCTTATTTTGTTTTGGCAACCCAAAATCCAATTGAGCAAGAAGGAACCTATCCTTTGCCAGAAGCACAATTAGACCGTTTTATGTTTGCCATCAAACTGGATTATCCTTCTTTTGAAGAAGAAGTTCAGGTGGTAAAAAGAACGACTTCCGATTCAAATGCTACCATAAATCCTTTATTTACAGCTCAAGAAATTATTGATTTTCAACACTTGATTCGCAGAATTCCAGTGGCTGACAATGTTATAGAATATGCAGTTGCCTTGGTAAGTAAAACTCGTCCAGACAATCCTTTGTCAAACGAATTCGTGAAAAATTATCTCGATTGGGGAGCAGGGCCAAGAGCATCTCAAAATTTAATTTTGGCGGCCAAAGCCAATGCTGCTTTCAATGGGAAATTTTCTCCGGATATCGAAGATGTCAAAGCCGTGGCAACAGGAATTCTTCGCCATAGAATCATCAAAAACTACAAAGCCGATGCCGAAGGAATTACCGAAGAAATGATTATTGATAAGTTGATATAATTATTTCATTTTTCGTTATAAACTAATCATTTTCCTTTCGACTCATACAATATCACATATTTGGTATTATATTTTAGAAAAAAACGAAAAAATAATCAGAGTAAAAAGGTGATTTTGTCTTGTAAAGTAGTAATTATATAAATAATCTTTCTGATTTTCAGAATTTTTCAATAAAACACATAATATTTATGTTATTTATAAATATTATGGTTCAAATGGCATCTTTTGCTGATTTTTTTAAATTCTCATCTTTAATTCTTAAGTTTGCATCACAAATAAAAAAAACTAATATTGTGACTTTTTGATTTTGAAAATAATCAAGGAAATCAGTCATTAACATTGTAAAGACATCATTATGAATATTTATAACGATTACATCAAGGAGATTGAAGAACGCAAAATTCAAGGACTTCACCCGAAGCCGATTGATGCTGCTGAATTACTAAGCGAAATCATTACGCAAATTAAAGATTTAGCTAACGCAAATAGAGTTGATTCTCTTAAATTCTTTATTTACAATGTTGTTCCGGGAACTACTCCTGCTGCCAATTTGAAAGCTAATTTTTTAAAGGAAATTGTTCTTGGTCAATCGGTAGTTGCTGAAATTACGCCTGCTTTTGCTTTAGAGTTATTGTCACATATGAAAGGTGGAACTTCTATTGCCGTTTTACTTGATTTAGCTTTAGGTGATGATGTTGCTATTGCTAAACAAGCTGCTGAAGTTTTGAAAACACAAGTTTATCTTTATGAAGCAGATACAGATCGTTTAGCTGAGGCTTTCAAAAACGGTAACGAAATTGCTAAGGATATTCTAGAAAGCTACGCTAAGGCGGAGTTCTTTACTAAATTACCTGAAATTGCGGAAGAAATTAAGGTAGTTACTTTTATTGCTGGCGAAGGAGATATCTCAACTGATTTACTTTCTCCAGGAAACCAAGCGCACTCCCGTTCGGATCGTGAATTGCACGGTAAATGTATGATTACTCCTCAAGCGCAAGACGAAATCAAGGCACTTCAAGCACTACATCCAGACAAAAGCGTGATGTTGATTGCTGAAAAAGGTACGATGGGTGTGGGTTCTTCAAGAATGTCAGGTGTAAATAACGTGGCTCTTTGGACGGGTAGACAAGCAAGTCCTTATGTTCCATTTGTGAATTTTGCTCCAATTGTTGCAGGAACTAACGGTATTTCTCCAATTTTCCTAACAACAGTTGATGTTACTGGAGGTATTGGTTTGGATCTTAAAAACTGGGTTAAAAAATTAGATGAAAATGGCAACCCTGTTCGTAATGAAAGTGGTGATCCTATTTTAGAAGAGGTTTATTCTGTTGCTACTGGTACAGTTCTTACCATCAACACAAAGACAAAAAAATTATATAACGGAGACAAAGAATTAATTGACATCTCAAAAGCATTCACTCCTCAGAAAATTGAATTTATAAAAGCTGGTGGATCTTACGCTATCGTGTTTGGAAAAAAATTGCAAACATTTGCCTCAAAGACTCTAGGTATTGATATTGTGCCTATATATGCTCCGTCAAAAGAAGTTTCTGTTGAAGGACAAGGGCTTACAGCTGTAGAAAAAATATTTAATAAAAATGCGGTTGGAACAACTCCGGGTAAAATTTTACACGCTGGTTCTGATGTTCGTGTTACCGTAAATATTGTTGGTTCACAAGACACAACTGGTTTGATGACTTCTCAGGAATTAGAGTCTATGGCAGCTACCGTGATTTCTCCAATTGTTGACGGTGCTTACCAATCAGGTTGTCACACTGCTTCAGTTTGGGATAATAAATCCAAGGCAAATATTCCGAGATTGATGAAATTTATGAACGATTTCGGTTTGATTACAGCTCGTGACCCGAAAGGTGTTTATCATTCAATGACGGATGTAATTCATAAAGTACTTAATGATATTACTGTAAATGAGTGGGCTATCATCATTGGTGGTGACTCTCATACGAGAATGTCAAAAGGTGTTGCTTTTGGTGCTGACTCAGGAACTGTTGCTCTTGCATTGGCTACTGGTGAGGCTTCAATGCCAATTCCAGAATCGGTGAAAGTAACTTTCAAAGGAGATATGAAAGGGTATATGGATTTCCGTGACGTGGTTCACGCTACACAGTCTCAGATGTTAAAAACATTTGGTGGAGAGAATGTATTCCAAGGAAGAATTATTGAGGTTCATTTAGGTACTCTTAATGCGGATCAAGCCTTTACTTTTACGGATTGGACTGCAGAAATGAAAGCAAAAGCTTCTATCTGTATTTCTGAAGATTATACCTTGATTGAATCTCTTGAGATGGCGAAAGGTAGAATCCAGATTATGATCGACAAAGGAATGGACAACAAAAATCAAGTGCTGAAAGGATTGATTGCTATTGCTGATAAGAGAATCTCCGAGATAATATCAGGAGAGAAACCAGCGCTAAGACCAGATGCAAACGCTAAGTATTATGCTGAAGTTGTTGTTGATTTGGATCAAATTGCTGAACCAATGATTGCAGATCCAGATGTTAATAATGCTGATGTTTCTAAAAGATACACTCACGATACCATTAGACCT
>DAORUG010000085.1:0-13166 GCA_035433125.1 Flavobacterium sp. | reverse complement strand
TTTAATGTTAAATATATAGCCTTCTTTGATGAGTCATAACTAAAACTACTACCAACGAATTGAGGGATATTAATTTTGTTTTCGCCAAAAAACATTTCATTTTTTTCTAGCCATTCAATAGTAGCCTCTCCTTTTATTTGCGCAAAAGAAACGAAAGGAATTAGGATCAAATAGACCAAAAGTGTTTTTTTCATAGTTTTGTAAAACGCAATAATTAATAAAATAGTATTGGCAGTAAAAATATATCATTTCGTGTAATTTTAATAATAAATAGTATAAATTTGCGTTTTAGTTTTGAGTTTTATCATAGAAAGAACAGTTCGATTTATTAAATAAAAAAATGTTGTTGCAGTTTAATTGTTAATTATATATATTGCACCACTCAAATCATCACCTACTAAAAAGTATGAAAGTAAACAAAATTATAACCTTGCGTTTGATATTATCAATGATTTTGATTGTTGGTTTTGCTAGTTGCAGTAAAAAATCTAGCACGAAAAACACCTCTCAAGGAACAGGTTGGAATGTTGATAGCAAAAAAGCAGGTTCAGGAAAGAAACAAGAAGCTGGTCCAGGATTGGTTTTTGTTGAAGGAGGAACTTTTACAATGGGTAAAGTTGAAGACGATGTTATGCATGATTGGAATAATACGCCAACTCAGCAACATGTTCAATCCTTTTATATGGATGAAACAGAAGTTACCAATGCGATGTACCTAGAATATTTAGATTGGACCAAAAAGGTATTTCCACCAACCGAAGCAAACTACAAAAACATTTATGAAGGAGCTTCACCAGACACTTTGGTTTGGAGAGACAGATTGGGTTATAATGAAACGATGACCAATAATTATTTGAGACATCCTTCTTATGCACAATATCCTGTTGTAGGTGTAAACTGGATTCAAGCAGTTGAATTTGCTAAATGGAGAACAAACCGTGTAAATGAAGCATTATTAGAAAAGAATGGTTACCTTAAAAAGAATGCTAAAACTTTAGACGTGACTGCCGATAGTAATTTTGACACCGAAACCTACCTGAAATCTCCAACATCAACTTATGGTGGAAACGCAGAAATTGTTTTGCCTGGAAAATATGCTGATAAAAAAGGTGGTGTTAGACAACCAAAAGCCGGAAAAGACGGTAAAGTTGTTGCGCCAACAAATATTTATGCACAGCGCTCTTCAGGAATTTTACTTCCAGAATATAGACTTCCTACCGAGGCAGAATGGGAATATGCTGCTGCTGCAGATGTAGGACAAAGAGAATATAACATATATAAAGGACAAAAAAAATATCCTTGGTCAGGCAGTTATACTCGTTCTGGAAAAAGACAAAGCAAAGGAGATCAATTAGCCAATTTCAAACAAGGAAATGGTGATTATGGAGGAATAGCTGGATGGTCAGATGATGGAGCGGATATTACTAATAGTGTTAAAAAATACCCAGCAAATGATTTCGGTTTATATGATATGGCTGGAAATGTAGCCGAATGGGTTATGGATGTTTACAGACCAATTGTTGACAACGAAGCCAATGATTTTAACTATTTTAGAGGAAATCAATACACCAAAAATAAAATTGGTAAAGATGGTAAAATCAGCATAATTGGTAAAGATAGTATTCAGTTTGCAACTTTAAGTAATGGTAAAAAAGTGGCTACTAGTTTTCCAGGTCAAATTGCTCAAGTTCCAGTTGATGAAAATGAAACGTATTTGAGACAAAATTTTGATAAAAGCGACAATGTCGATTACAGAGATGGTGACAAACAATCGTCAAGATATTTTAATTTTGCTGATTCAGAGTCTGACGTCAAAAAAGGGAAAGACGATAAGAGTATGTATAACTCACCAAAACACAATGTCGCTACAGATAGTTTAGGAAACATGGTTAGAAAGTACGACAAAAACAATAAGAGAACTACTCTGATAGATAATAATGTAAGAGTTTACAAAGGAGGTTCTTGGAGAGACAGAGCGTACTGGTTGGATCCAGCTCAAAGAAGGTATTTTCCTCAAGATATGGCTACGGATTATATTGGATTTAGATGTGCAATGTCAAAAGTGGGTGCTAAATCTGAAAAAAGAAAATCTGCAAGAAATTAATTTATTATAGTATACCGATAAAAGCCCTTTGATTAGGGCTTTTATTGTTTAAAACCATTTTCGTATGGATATCTCATACATTCACAGCTTGTTTTTAAAATGCAGTTCGGTTTCAATTGATACAAGAAAAATCGAAGCGAATTCCTTATTTGTTGCTATAAAAGGTGAAAACTTTGATGCTAATACTTTTGCCAAAGAGGCACTCGAAAAAGGAGCTTCCTATGTGATAATTGACAATGAAAATTATTTTATCGACCAAAGAACTATTTTGGTTGAAAATAGTTTATCTGCTTTGCAAGCTCTAGCAAAATTTCATCGCCAGTTTTTAAAATTACCTATAATAGCCCTTACCGGAAGCAACGGAAAAACGACAACGAAAGAATTGATAAATGTAGTGCTTTCTAAAAAGTTCAAAACAAAAGCAACCATAGGAAATCTAAACAATCATATTGGAGTGCCTTTGACTTTGTTGTCTTTTGATAGTGAGACAGAGTTTGGAATTGTCGAAATGGGTGCCAATCATCAAAAGGAAATTGAATTTCTATGCGAATTAGCAACGCCAGATTACGGTTATATCACCAATTTTGGGAAAGCTCATTTGGAAGGTTTTGGTGGTGTAGAGGGTGTTATAAAAGGGAAAAGCGAAATGTATCAATATCTTGCTCAAAACGATAAATTAGCATTCATTAATTTAGAAGATAAAATTCAGGTCGAAAAAGCATCTGCTCTAAAATGCTATACTTTTGGTATTAAAAAGGAACATGCAAGTGTAAATATTAATTCCATAGCCGCAAATCCATTTGTTGAAGTTCAATTTTCTGACTTGCAAATTAAAACCCATTTGATTGGGTTGTATAATGCCAATAATATAAATGCCGCTCTCGCTATCGGGAAATACTTTGGTGTTGATGACACAGAAATAAAAGATGCTTTAGAAAGCTATATTCCCGAAAACAATCGCTCTCAATTAATATCCAAAGGAACAAATCAAATTATTTTAGATGCTTATAATGCCAATCCAAGTAGTATGGCAGTTGCTATTGAGAATTTTTTACAATTAGATGATTCAAATAAAGTGATGATTTTAGGTGATATGTTTGAGTTAGGGACAGAAAGTGCACAAGAGCATAAGGCAATTATTAATCTACTTTTAGACACTAAAGATGTTGCTTTTTACTTAGTCGGGAAAGAGTTTTATGCTCACCGAGTGAACAGCAAGAATTTTTATTTTTATGAAACCTTCGATGCTTTTTCTGAATATTTAAACGGAATAAAACTTGAAAATAGTTCAATTCTAATAAAAGGTTCCAGGGGGATGGCTTTAGAGAGAACGCTTCAATTTTTGTAATATCGTTGCAGATAATTTCAAAATTTTATAATGAGTTTCTAAGGATTAAATGGCATTTATTTTCTATTTGGTCTTTTTGATTTTTTAAAATCATCTGAGCTAGAATTTTCCCCATAAGTTCAAAATTTGTCGAAATGGTAGTGATCCCGTTTTCGACAATTTTTTTTAAAGGGGTTTCATTATAGGAGATAACACCAAAGTCTTCTCCGATTTTTAGGTTTTGAATTTTAGATTTTTCTATAACTTGCACCAAATCTCTATCGTTTGGAATGATATAAACTTCGCCTTTTTTTATGTCCCTATTCTTAAATTCTGTAATGACTTCATAGTAAAATCCAAAATCTTTGCAAAAATTCTCAAACCCAATTTTCATACCCAGTGGTTCCCTAAATCCAGGAAAAATTAAAATTATATTCTCGTATTTGTTCAATTTATTCTTTCCGAGTACTAAGCAATTGTAGATGTCCTTTTGATGGTTTTGATATATTGCCGGAAAGGATATTAATTCTGGATTTGTTTGGTCTAAAATAAAAACTTCATTTACTGGTAGGGTTTTTATAGCTGTTGCTGCACCGATTAAATTTGTGGGCATTATAATGTATTTGGTGTAATTGCCATTGCTGTCATCGATTAGTTTTTGAAAAACTTTGGTGTTAAAATGATGAAAATAAATATCAACCTGAATGCCCTTTCCAATGTGAATTAAAAAAGAATTATATAGGTCTTCTTTGAAACTATTTAGTTCGTCGAAAAGTAAAAAAATCCGTTGTTTTATGCTGATTTCAGTGCTTTTTACATAGTATCCCTTTCCCAGAATAGCATAAATTATGCCTCTTTTTTTAAGTTCTTCATAGGCTTGCAATACAGTATCTCGTGACAAAGAAAACTCAAGACAAACCTTGTTTATTGAGGGTAGTTTTTCGTCTTTTTTTAAGCTTCCTTCTTCTATTGTTTTTTCAACTGAAGAGATGATTTGTTTGTATTTGGGGATGCCCTTGTTATTGTGAATTTGTATGAATTTCATTAAGTACTATTTTTTTCTGCAATTTACTAAATAAACCGGTAGGTACTGGTATGTAAAAGTAAATAATTAGTATAAATTTGTTTTTCATATTTACTAAAAAAAGAATGCAAATTAAACATATCTAACATTTTGTTCGATATAATATTATGAAATCATTTGGTCTAAATGGGTTTGAGTGTTTTATCAGTTTTTTTAAATTGACTTGTAACAACGGAACCAAAATCATTATTAATGTAGTTACAAGACTATTTACGTATTTAAAAACACCTTTAAATGAAATCCTTTTATTGAATTTTGTTTCAGAAATAAGTAAATCATTTAACCCAAAATACACTTATAAATTTCAATTGATTAATATAAACATTACCAAAAAGAGTAAGCCATATAAAAACACAAGATTATGAATGATATTTTAATTAAAAAAACTACCGATTTTTTTCGGAAAACGTTTAATTCTGATGCTGACAAAGTGGTTTTGTCTCCAGGGAGAATAAACATCATTGGGGAACATATTGATTATAATGACGGATATGTTTTGCCGGCGGCTATTGATAAAATTATTTGCTTTGCTTTCGAAAAAAATAACACAAACACGGCCAACATTCAAGCTATTGATTTGAATGAATCTGTTGGAATCGATGTGACGAAGGAAGCCGTATTGAGCGATGTTGTTTGGACAAATTATTTGCGTGGAGTCTTATTTCAATTGAAACTGAAAGGCTATGAAATTGGTGGTTTTAATTGTGCTTTTAGCAGCAATATCCCAACGGGTTCAGGTTTGTCTTCCTCTGCCGCATTGGAATGTGGATTTTTATTCGGAATTAACGAAATGTTTAATTTGGGAATTAAATCAATTGACATTGCTTTAATGGGACAAAGTGCCGAACATTGGGTAGGTATCAATTGCGGAATTATGGATCAGTTTTCCAGCGTAATGGGATTAGAAAATAAAGTGATAAAAATTGATTGCCGCACATTGGATTATACTTATCACGACGCGAATTTTGTTGATTACTCTTTAATATTATTCGATAGTAACGTAAAACATTCATTATTTACTTCGGAATACAATAATCGACGCATCGAATGTAACGAAGGATTGAGTATCATCAAAGAAAACTATCCTGAAATTGAAAGTTTCCGTGACTGTGATGTGGATCATTTAATGAATTTGAAATCCAAAATGTCGGACAATGTTTTCAAAAGAAGTTTGTATGCTGTAAAAGAAATCAAACGTGTGATCCAAGCTTGTGAAGCTTTAGACAAGGGAGATATCAAAACATTAGGAAAATTAATGTTTGAAACCCACGAAGGATTATCCAAAGATTATGAAGTGAGTTGTGCCGAATTAGACTATTTGGTAGATTTGGCCAAAGCCGAAGAGGATGTAATTGGCTCAAGATTAATGGGAGGTGGATTTGGTGGATGTGCCATCACTTTAGTCAAAAAGGGAAGCGAAACAGTTATAAAAGAAAAATTCACCAAATTATACTTAGACAAATTTAATATCGATTTAAAAATTTATGATGTGAAAGTTTCTAACGGAACCTCATTATATAAAAATTAATTGCAATGAAACGCCCAAGACAATCGTCATTGACACATAAGAAAATGTTTATAGGCGTTCCATCTTCCAATAAAAAACAAATAGTAAAAACAGATGAAAAAATTTGATATATACGAAGATCCGCACAGAAGATTTAATCCGTTAATCAACGAATGGGTATTGGTTTCTCCACATCGGGCAAAACGTCCTTGGCAAGGTCAAAAAGAAACTGTTGCAAGTGATGGAAGGCCAGAATACGATCCGGAATGTTATTTGTGTCCCGGAAACGTTCGTGCCAATGGAGAAATAAATCCACAATACACCAGTTCTTTTGTGTTCGAAAATGATTTTGCCGCTTTGAAACAAGAAGAAATTGAGTTCGAAGAAAGTACAGAGGCTACTTTCTTTAAAGCTAAACCCGAAAGAGGTATTTCCAGAGTGGTGTGTTTCTCTCCGAAACACAATATCACTTTACCAGAAATGGATTTGCCAACAATTGAAGAAATCATTCGTACTTGGCAAAGAGAATATACCGATTTGGGAAATGTTGATTACATCAATTACGTACAAATTTTCGAAAACAAAGGAAGTGTTATGGGTTGCAGTAATCCGCATCCACACGGTCAAATTTGGGCGCAGTCTTCATTGCCAACACAAATCGAAAAAACACAAAATAGTCTAAAAAATTATTTTGATAAAAACGGAAGCAACTTGCTTTTGGATTATTTAGCAAAAGAATTAGAAGCGAAAGAGCGTATCGTAATCGAAAACGAACATTTTGTGGCTTTAGTCCCTTTTTGGGCAATTTGGCCTTTCGAAACTTTGATTGTGTGCAAACGTCACGTCACAAAAATAACCGATTTTAATGCAGAAGAAGTAGCGGCTTATGCTCTAATTTTAAAACAATTGACATCGAAATACGACAATCTTTTTGAAACTTCTTTTCCTTATTCATCGGGGATTCATCAAGCGCCGACCGATGGAAACGAGCATCCTGAATGGTTGTTTCACATGCACTTTTACCCACCGTTATTGCGTTCCGCTTCGGTTAAGAAATTTATGGTAGGTTACGAAATGATGGGAGAATCTCAACGAGATATCACTGCTGAGAAAAGCGCTCAAATGCTAAGAGATTTATCAGATATACATTATAAAAGTAAATAAGACATGAAAGTATTAGTAACAGGAGGACTTGGATTTATTGGCTCGCATACCGTTGTCGAATTGCAAAACGAAGGTTTTGAGGTGGTTATAATTGATAACCTTTCTAATTCTTCTGAAGATGTTTTAAAAGGGATTGTTGCCATTACAGGTAAAGAACCCATTTTTGAAAAATTGGATTTAAGAGAAAAAGCAGCCGTTCAAGATTTTTTTCAAAGACATCAAGATATTAGTGGCGTAATTCACTTTGCTGCTTCAAAGGCTGTTGGCGAAAGTGTTACGAATCCGTTATTGTATTATGAAAACAATATCGCATCTTTGGTTTATTTGCTTCAAGAATTAGAGAAAAAAGAGAAAGCTCAATTTATTTTTAGTTCCTCTTGTACGGTTTACGGTCAAGCCGATGTTATGCCAATTGACGAAAATGCACCTATCAAACCAGCAATGTCTCCCTACGGAAACACAAAACAAATAGGAGAAGAAATCATTACAGATGTTTCTAAAGTTAGCAATATTAATGCTATATTGCTTCGCTATTTTAATCCAATTGGGTCACATCCATCTGCAGAAATTGGTGAATTACCAGTTGGCGTTCCACAAAATTTGGTGCCATTTATTACCCAAACAGGTATTGGACTGCGAAAGGAATTGATGGTTTATGGAAACGATTATCCAACAGTTGATGGCACTTGTATTCGCGATTACATTCACGTTGTCGATTTAGCAAAAGCTCATGTGGTGGCTTTGCAAAGATTATTGGGAAATAAAAATGAAGAAAAAATTGAAATTTTCAACTTGGGAACAGGAGTTGGAAGTTCGGTTTTAGAAGTGATTTCAAGTTTTGAAAAAGTAAGTGGCAAACCTTTTCCTTATAAAATTGTTGACAGAAGAGAAGGCGATGTGACAATGGCTTATGCAAGTACGAACAAAGCAAATACAGTTTTGGGCTGGAAAACGGAATCTTCCTTAGATCAAGCAATGGAAAGTGCTTGGAAGTGGGAACAAAAAATAAGAACTAAATAATTTTATAACATAACAAAGATTTAGTACAAACCAAAATTAAATAAATAACAAAACGATTATGAATACATTACAAATTGCAGACTATTTAGTCTTTCTTGTTTACTTTTTTATAGTATCTGGATATGGTTATTGGATATACAAACGAAAGCAAACAGCTACTCATACTGCTTCACACGATTATTTTTTGGCCGAAGGATCACTAACTTGGTGGGCAATTGGAACTTCTCTAATCGCTTCAAACATTTCTTCTGAGCAATTTATTGCTATGTCTGGAAATGGATTCAAAATGGGTTTAGCAATTGCAACTTATGAGTGGATGGCAGCCCTGACTTTGATTATTGTAGCCGTATTTTTTATTCCGGTCTACTTAAAGAATAAAATATACACAATGCCACAGTTTCTTCATCAAAGATACAACGGTGACATTGCTATGATTATGGCCGTTTTCTGGTTGTTGTTGTATGTAATTGTAAACTTAACTTCGATTTTATATCTGGGAGCTTTAGCAATCAATGGAATTTCAGGAATCAATCTTGATTTATGTATGTATGGTTTAGCTTTCTTTGCAATTATTATTGCACTTGGAGGAATGAAAGTAATTGGTTATACCGATGTTATTCAGGTGGTATTTTTAATTTTCGGAGGCTTAGTAACAACTTATTTAGCATTGGATAAAGTAGCCGAATTAAATGGTCAACACGGAATGCTTCAAGGGTTCAACTATATGATGGACCAATCAGGGGATCATTTTCATATGATATTTGAAAAAGACAGCCCGAACTTCCCTAGTTTACCGGGGCTTACAGTTTTATTTGGTGGTATGTGGATTGTTAATTTAAATTATTGGGGTTGTAATCAATATATTACTCAAAGAGCTTTAGGAGCTGATTTAAAAACGGCTAGAAGTGGAATTTTATTTGCTGCTTTCTTAAAATTATTAATGCCAGTGATAGTTGTTTTACCCGGAATTGCAGCATATGTAATTTATATGAAAGGTGGTTTGCAAACCGAATTGTTAGGTCCTGATGGAGTTTTAAATCCAGATCGTTCTTATCCGGTTTTATTAAATCTATTGCCTGTTGGTTTAAAAGGATTATCATTCGCAGCCCTTACTGCAGCTGTAGTAGCTTCATTGGCTGGTAAAGTAAATAGCATCTCAACAATTTTTACATTGGATATTTACAAGAAAAAAATTGATGTAGATTGTAGCGAAAAGAAAATGGTTCGTGTCGGTAAATGGGCTGTACTAGTTGCAATGTTATTAGCCGTAGTTATTGCTCCGCACTTAGGAATTGATAAAAAAGGGGGATTCGAATTTATTCAAGAGTACACAGGATTTGTAAGTCCGGGTATTTTTGCAATGTTTATCTTAGGGTTCTTTTGGAAAAAAACAAGTTCAAATGCCGCTATGTTTGCCACAATTGGAGGTTTTGTTTTGTCAGTTGTTTTCAAATTCCTTCCTAAAATGATGAATTTAGAATTTTTACATTCAACTGGTTTTTCTGCTTTAGTTCAACAAGAAGATGGAACAAGTATTTATGAAATTCCATTTTTAGATCGTATGGGATTTGTATTTGCAATTTGTGTGGCTGTTATGGTTATTATCAGTTTAATAGACGACAAACGTGGCGTAAAATCTAAAGGTTTAGAAATCGATGCCACTATGTTCAAAGTGAACAATGCCTTTTTAGCTGGATCATTAATTATCTGTGGAGTTCTAGTTGCATTATATTCAATTTTCTGGTAGAAGAACAAAAAAAATGGAAATCGATAATTTAAACAAGATAAATTTTAAGAAAATAATTGACAATCAGGAAGTTTCTCTTTTTTCTTTGAAAAACAAGAATGGATTTGTTTGTCAAATTACCAATTACGGGGCACGACTCGTTTCATTTTTCGTGCCCGTAAAGGACAAAGCTCCTATTGACATAATCTTAGGCTATGATTCAATTGATGATTATCAAAAAGATGATTTTTATTTGGGAGTTATAGCCGGCCGTTATGCCAATAGAATTGCTAACGGCAAATTTTCTTTAGAAGGTAAAGAGTATTCTTTATTCGTAAATAATGGTCCTAACTCTCTTCATGGAGGAAAAAAAGGATTTGATAAAGTGGTTTGGAAAGCATCGCCCTTTTTGAATGAAAGGGAAGAAGAAGCCCTTGAATTAAGCTATCTTTCAATGGATGGCGAGGAAGGTTTTCCGGGGAATTTACAAGTAAAAGTAATCTATACTTTGACCAACGACAACGAAATAAAAATAGATTATAAAGCGGTGGCAGATGCCAAAACGATTCTTAACCTTACAAATCATGCTTATTTTAATTTAAAAGGAGCTGGAGAAGAAACTATAACGTCGCATGATTTGGTTCTAAATGCAGATTCTTTTACGCCAACCGATGCTGGTGCGATTCCTACCGGAAAAATTCAAAGTGTTTCAAACACTCCAATGGATTTTAGAGTGGCTCACAAAATTGGAGAGCATATCAATGAGGATTATATCGAATTGAAACAAGGAATTGGTTACGATCACAATTGGGTGTTAAACAAGAAAAACAATGAGTTAAGTTGGGCCGCAACCGTTTATGAGGCTTCTACCGGAATAGAGTTGAAAGCGTTCACTACCGAGCCTGGCGTGCAGTTTTACTCGGGTAATTATTTAAATATAAATAATGGTAAGAATTCAAAATCATATCCAACTCGTTCAGGATTTTGTCTCGAAATGCAGCATTTTCCAGATTCTCCAAACCACGATAATTTTCCAAGTACTGTATTGAATCCTGGAGAAATATATACTCAGACCACAGTTTATCAATTTGAAGTGAAATAAAGAATAATAAATTTTTATTGAAAACATTAGTTTAGATTGTACATTTGTAGCAGAAAAATCGACCTATTGGTTTGATATTCTTTACGAATAGGCAACTGAAAAAGCCATTCTGAAAAGAGTGGCTTTTTTATAATTATAAAAAATAATGTTATGGCTCATAAAGCAGGTTTTGTAAATATCATCGGAAATCCAAATGTTGGAAAATCAACCTTGATGAATGCCTTCGTTGGCGAAAGATTATCCATCATCACCTCAAAAGCACAAACTACTCGACATAGAATTCTTGGGATAGTAAACGGCGAAGATTTTCAATTGATCTTGTCCGATACACCGGGAATAATCAAACCCGCTTACGAAATGCAGGAATCGATGATGAACTTCGTGAAATCTGCTTTTGAAGATGCCGATATCTTGATTTATATGGTCGAAATTGGTGAACAAGAACTGAAAGACGAAGCTTTTTTCAATAAAATTATCCATTCGGAAATTCCGGTTTTGTTATTGTTGAACAAAATTGACAATTCCAATCAAGAGCAATTAGAAACTCAAGTTGCTTTCTGGACTGAGAAAGTTCCCAATGCCGAGATTTATCCAATATCAGCCTTGCAAAACTTCAATGTTCCCGAAGTTTTTCAAAGAATTATCGAATTGTTGCCAGAATCTCCAGCTTATTATCCAAAAGATCAATTGACCGACAAACCGGAACGTTTTTTCGTAAACGAAACCATACGTGAAAAGATCCTGTTGAATTATAGCAAAGAGATTCCATACGCGGTCGAAATAGTTACCGAAGAATTCTTTGAAGACGAAAACATCATCCGCATTCGTTCCCTGATTATGGTGGAACGTGAAACCCAAAAAGGAATCATCATTGGTCACAAAGGAGCAGCTTTGAAACAAGTAGGAATGGAAGCTCGCGTCGATTTAGAGAAATTTTTCGGAAAACAAATCCATATCGAATTGTACGTGAAAGTCAACAAAAACTGGAGAAGTAATGCTAATATGTTAAAGAGGTTTGGGTATAATCAGTAGTTGATTTTATTTTGGTTCAAAAATATTTCTGTAAACCAAAGGTTTTTTACTCTTTCTATTGTTAATCATTTCATCCAAAGTTTTATCGTAATACTCTTGTAAAATAGAGGGTTCAATAATATGGACATTGTACATCCATTGAAAAAGCCAGCCTAATAATTCACGATTAATGCCACATTTCATAGTCATTATATGATTGCCTTTCTTTTTCTCGAAATGTTGTGAATGATGCCAAAAATATTTTGAAACTAATGCACCGGTTACCGATGTAAATTCAATTTTAATGTCATAAACTTCATCGTTTATGTTTTTAGTAATTCCAAAACGTTTGTCTAATTCTGTTTTTATTTTCTTTGAAAGTTGCTCATAATTGTAGCCTTTACCAAGTATTTTTATTTTCTTTAATTGACCTATTTCATAAATAACAATTTCTTGTTTGTGGTTTTCAATTCCAGCAACCAAAAAAGTTCCTCGATGATATAAGATTGATACAGGAGCAAAATCAATTTTTTCTGTTTTGAAAACGTGATTATCTACTGTATAATCATTAATCAATTCTAGAATATGGATGTGTTTTTTGTTAGTTATCGCCCAGATTAAATCATCAATGTTGGAATTGAAAACAATGTCTTTTGTGATTTCATAAAAATGAGTATTAATTAATTGCTGATTATTTCCTTTTATTATTTCGTTTTTGCTCTGCTGTAAGGCATCTTGTAACAGATCTTGGAATAAATCATTGTGACCTTTCCTGTTCTCTTTTAGTATATTGGGTTGTGTCAACACAGCTAAAAGCAATGTATTGATTGCCTTTTGAGTGAGTTCTCTTTTTGTTTCCGCTGAATTTATTTTCCAAATCTTTTTGCGATAACCAACAACCGAATGAGTAAGTTGTTCATTAGATTGTAAAAAGACTTTTTCTACTTCTGTCAAATCACGCTGTAATTGACGAAGGCTAATTTCTGCATCTTTTTGTTTGAGATATTCTAAAATTGTGTTTGCATCAGCAGAAGTTAGTTTCAGATAATCATAAATTATTTTTAGTCTTTCGGTTTGTTTCAGCATAATTTTATAGTAAAATACGAATATAATATTTTTAT
>DAORUG010000084.1:0-13183 GCA_035433125.1 Flavobacterium sp. | reverse complement strand
GAGATTTAATTTGAAAGTTTAGCCTTTCTTAAAATTCCAAATTTCAATTGTGTTCGATTGGCATTTGGAATTTTCATTTATAAATAAATCTTCTCGTCTTGACAACGTTTCAAAATATAATTTTTTAGGTTCGAAGTAGTTTCTTCATAAGCGGGAGCTTCAAAACCAAAACGCTCGTGTTCCATTTGCTGTTTCTCGATGGCGTTGCAGCCTTTGATGACTTCCTTGAGCATATCGAGCATCGCCAATTCTTTATTGTTCGTTTTCTGAAATTTGAACTCCACGATTTCATCCTGCAATTGCTCGCAATACTCCAAAAGTTGCGCTACTTCGGGTTCGTCAAGTAGGGAAGGGTTGGTTTTGAATATTTCTCGGGTGGATTTCATATATAAAATAGTTTAGAGTTGCAGTTTACAGTTTCGAAAGAGGATTGTGAATCCTCTTGATATTCTTTCTGAAATCATTATAAAAATTCTATAGTGGTAACGGCGGCATATAATCAAGTACCGTTCAACACGAGTTTACTTCACTGAATATTATTTTTTATTGGTATTCAGTGATTTTAATTCATTTGTTTCTGCTGTGCACGTAACGAAAGTCTAGCTGTTGAGCGATGTTGATCTACTGTAGAATCATTCAAAAGATTGGCGCAAAATTCGCTTTTAAAAAAAAGGCGCAAAATTACATAAAAAATTAACACAAAAATATGTAAGTTATTAACAAAAAGACACGCTTTTATGTGTATATTTGCAGTGTAAACTATAATAAATAGAAATCATGACTAACATTTTAGAGGACTTAAAGCAGTATTTCCGTGATACGCCTCGTGAAAAAATCATGAGAGATTGGGCGGAAACAAAAATGGAAGCTCCTAAAGGAGGTCCTACAGTTAGAAAATATTTAGATACTTCTAAAATATTTTATAGATGTAAAAAAGACGAATTCTTTGTCATTACAGAAAAAAACAATATCTTAGTAAACCCGAAGTACCCTTCGGGTTCTTTTTTTTAAAATTTTAAATTATGAGTAATCCCGCTTCATTCCAATTAAACGATTATATTTTTAACGATATTAAGTTACGATTTAATAAAGAACTTCCGAAAGATCTTAACATTGATATTATTCCTAGTGGAATCTTCAACACAGAAAATTCCTCATTTGATTTAATTGCTGAATTTATTGCATTTTCAGAGGGCGATAAGGAAAATCCTTTCATTGAAATAAAATGTAAAGGTACTTTTCTTTTCCAAGATGTAAAAACACTAGAAGAAATACCTGAATTTTTCTATCGCAATGCAATGGCAATATTATTTCCGTATCTCCGGGCCTTCATAAGTATTCTGACATTACAATCAAACATTCCTGCTTTAGTTTTACCTACTTATAATCTATCGGAATTAGAAACGCCGTTAAGAGAGAATACAATAATTAATCAATAGATTATTTTGTCAAAAACACTTTATCAAGCACTTAAAGATAAGAATAACCCAGATATTATTCGTGATGAGGGTCCTTTTATTTGTACGACCGATGAAGCTTGGTTGGGACATGGCTATTATTTTTGGGATACCTTCAAACATTTACCACATTGGTGGGGAGAATCAAAACTAAATAATTCGTATGTTGTTTGTAAAGCAAAATGTGATTTCTCATCAAAAGAATGTTTTGATTTGGTTGGAGAACCTGAGCACATGGATTTATTTGGGGCGATAGTTGAAGTTATGAATAAAGAAGGACTGTTGGACGAAAACACAACAGTAGCTGAAGTTATTTATCATCTAAAGAACAAATTAGGTATATTTCATTGGAAAGCATCTAGAGTAGTTGGGGTATTATCTATATCCCCAAAACTATATAGTCATTATACTTTTAGAATGATCTTCGAAGAGGGACACAAGAGTTTCCTAGATTATCGTCCTGCAATTCAAATATGTCTATATGAAAAAGATGCTTTGAACTTTAGAGATTACGAAATAGTTTATCCAGATAAATATCTTACCTCTTAATAACCTTCGCTAGATTATCTTATAGGAATTTCGGTAATTACGGATTATGCGCAAGTTCACGTCCGCAATATCGCCCAACTCTTAAATATACGCAACTGCTAAAGTTGAAATGTATATAAAATATAGATTTTTTGTTGTATTTTTTACATCATTCCAAAAATAAGAAAAATTGTATTACAAATTATCCAAAGAACTACTATAATTTAAAACCAAACTTTCTAAAAACAAAAAAACTTCCCTTTTCAGAGAAGTTTTCGTTTATCATTTAAATCATATTTTAAACATCATCAAAATCCACCACAATTTCTGCTGAGGTAGGATGCGCTTGGCAAGTAAGAATCAAACCTTCGGCGATTTCGCTATCGGTTAGGATGGAGTTTTTCTTCATTTCGGCAGTTCCTGATTTTACTCGGGCGAGACAGCTGCTGCAAATTCCGCCTTGGCAAGAATAGGGAGCGTCAATGCCTTGTTTGAGTGCTGCTTCGAGGATGGTTTGTTTTTGCGACATTTCGAAAGTCGTTTCGTCGTCATCTACCGTAATGGAGATTTTGGTGTGACCTTCGTGAGAACTGGCTTCCAAATTTTCGACAATAGAACTGGAGAACAATTCAAACTTAATGGCAGAATCCTTGATGTTGTGTTCTTTCAAAACCTTAGAAACGGTGTTGATCATTTCTTCTGGTCCGCACAAGTAGAACTTGTCGAATTCCAGTTCCTTGTGTTTGTTGTTCAAGACAAAATTCACGACCGATTTATCAATTCGACCGAAAAGTGCTCCGTCCGCTTTGGCTTGACTGTAAACGAAATGCACAAATAATCGTCCAGTATATTTCAGCTGTAAATCGTGCAATTCTTGGTGAAAAATGGTTTCCTCCGGCGATTTGTTTCCGTAAACCAAAACGAAAGAACTTTGCGGTTCACTTTTCAAAACCGATTTCAAAATAGAAATCGCAGGTGTGATTCCGCTTCCGGCCACAAAAGCGGCGTAGTTTTTAAGGTTGTGACTTTCGGGTTCGAAAGTGAATTTTCCTTCTGGTTTTCCCACTTCAAGAATATCTCCGGCTTTTAGTTTGGTGTTAGCAAATTGCGAAAAAGCACCGTCTTTCACGGCTTTCACCGCAATTCTCAATTCTCCACTTTCCGGCGAAGAACAAATAGAATACGCCCGACGAATTTCTTTGCCGTCCAGTGTTAATCTCAAATTGACATATTGACCGGCAACAAAAGTATAATGAGGTTTGAATTCCTCGGGAACATTAAAAAGTATAGAAACTGCGTCTGCCGTTTCGCGTTTTACTTCTTTTATGATGAGTTTTTTGAATAAAGGCATTGGACTTTTTTTTGCAAAGATAGTAAACCAAAAAAAATATGGAAGTTTAAGCGTTTAGAAGTTTAATCTTTGTAACTTTTTTCTACATTTATCAACTAATAGAAAATCAAATGATACAATTATGATTCTAAAATTCCTTTATCTCGAATGGAAATCTTTTATAAGATCGGCTTCGTTTGGAACTAATTTGGCACTGAAAATTATTTTGGGTTTTGTAGCCGTTCTGTACACTTTTATGTTTTTAATGGCTGGAGTTGGTGCTTTTTATGCATTACAACAAATGCATCTTGATCCGTTGCAGACCGTAAACAAATATTTGATTTATTATTTTTTATTGGATTTGGGCATTCGATTGTTGTTGCAAAAAATCCCTGTGATGAATATTCGACCTTTGTTGGCCTTACCCTTTACAAGACCTACAATTGTTAACTTTTCGATAGGAAAAACGATGTTGTCTTTTTTTAATTTTCTGCACGTTTTTTCTTTTCTCCCTTTTTCTATTGTTTTATTGGTCGAAGGCTACGATGTTGTGAGTGTGATACTGTGGCATTTGGCGATGGCCACCTTGGTGTACAGCAATAATTTCCTGAATATTATATTGACCAACAAAGACAATGTATTTACTATTTTCTTAGCCGCCGTGTTGATTATAGCGGGTTTTCAATACTATCACTTTTTCAACATTACTGATTATACTTCAGGATTTTTCGATGGATTGTTCCATACCAAATGGCTGTTTTTATTTCCCGTTTTGGTTTTAATGGGATTGTATTATTACACTTATAACTATCTAAAAACCAATCTGTATCTCGATGCAGGACTTTCTACAAAACACGAAATTGCTAAAACCGAGGATTTGACTTGGTTGAACCAATTTGGAACTTTGGGAACTTTTCTAAAGAACGATATCAAACTCATCAAACGAAACAAACGTTCGAGAACTACCGTTGTAATGAGCATTTTGTTTTTGTTTTATGGATTTATCTTTTTCAGAGAGAATTCACACCAACCTGAAGTAATGCGAATTTTTGCCGGAATTTTTGTTTCGGGAGGATTTTTATTCACCTTCGGACAATTTGTACCCAGTTGGGACAGTTCGTATTATCCGCTGATGATGTCACAAAATATTTCCTATAAAGGATACTTGAGTTCAAAGTGGTGGCTTATTGTTATTGCCACATTCATTTCCACCATTTTGTCCTCATTTTATTTGATTTATGGTTGGCAAGTGTATCTAACGATTGTTGTTGGAGCGATTTATAATATTGGTGTCAATTCGCATTTGGTTTTGCTTGGTGGCGCTTTTACCAAAACCCCAATTGATTTACAGTCAACCAAAGGTGCGTTTGGCGACAAAAAAGCATTTAATACAAGTGCAATGTTGCTCTCATTACCCAAATTACTATTGCCTATTTTATTGTATTGGGCGGGTTCTTCGATATTGAATTTTAATTTAGGGCTTGCCTTTGTTGCTATGGCAGGAGTTTTGGGCTTTGCTTTTAGAGACAAAGTGTTCTCAAAAATTGAAAAAATATACAAAACCGAAAAATACAAAACCATCGACGCTTACAAACAAAAATAATATTTTCACAGTACGGACAACTCGCGAGTTGTCCCTTCACATTTAAAAATAAATTATGATAAACGTACAAAACCTTTCAAAATCATACAACGGAACCACCGTATTAAAAATAGACCATTTAGAAATTCCCAAAGGACAAAGTTTTGGTCTTGTGGGCAATAATGGCGCGGGAAAAACAACTTTTTTCAGTTTGTTATTGGATTTAATTCAACCTTCGACAGGGCATATTATCAACAACGAAGTTCAGGTAGATATTAGCGAAAACTGGAAACCGTTTACCGCTTCTTTTTTGGATGAAAGTTTCTTGATTGGGTATCTCACACCCGAAGAATATTTCTATTTCATTGGCGATTTGCGCGGTCAAAACAAAGCCGACATTGACGCTTTATTGGCTAAACACGAAGAATTTTTTAACGGTGAAATCCTCAAAAACAAAAAATACCTCCGTGATTTATCCAAAGGGAACCAAAAGAAAGTGGGAATCATCGCCACACTCATCGGTAATCCTGATGTTATTATTTTGGACGAACCTTTTGCCAATTTAGATCCAACAACTGTAAGTCGATTGAAAAAAATAATCAAGGAATTGGCTCAAAATCCCGATGTTACCATTTTAGTTTCAAGCCACGATTTGCAACATACAGTCGAGGTTTGTGGTCGAATTGTTGCTCTGAATAAAGGCGAAATAGTGAAAGATATTCAAACATCGGCAGAAACCTTGCAAGAGTTGGAAACGTTTTTTGCGGTTTAAATTTCGATATTTCAAAAAGAAACGTATTTTTACCAGTCATTATACTAAAATGCACTTTTAAAAGTTAAATGATAAACTGTTTCCCATTGAAAACCAAGATATTTAAACACGCTTTCGTTACATTATTTATACTTTTTTTGGTAGCTTGTTCTACTAAGAAAGACACATTTTTAGCTAGAAATTCTCACGCTTTAAGTACCAGAGACAACATTTTGTATAATGGTCAAATTGCATTAGACAAGGGAGTTGAAAGTATAAAAAGCAGCAATAAAGACAATTTCTGGACACGATTGCCCATCGAAAGAATGCAATTGAAAGAGGATGATTCTCCCAACGGAAATTCCAAAAATCCCGATTTTGAAGCGGCTGAGGCCAAAGCCACCAAAGCCATTCAAAAACATTCGATGTACATTGATGGTCAGGAAAAAAACTATCAAATAGATGAAGCGTATTTGCTTTTAGGAAAAGCTCGTTATTATGATAAACGGTTTTTTCCAGCACTCGAGGCCTTCAATTATATTTTATACAAATATCCTACGAGCAGCAACATCAATTCTGCTAAAATCTGGCGCGAAAAAACCAATATGCGTTTAGGAAACGATGCTCAAGTTCTCAAAAACATCGCAAAACTCTTAAAAGAGAAAAAACTGAAACCCCAAGTCGTGGCGGATGCCAATGCACTTTTGGCCGAATCTTTTTTAAATTTAGAAGAAAAAGATAGCGCTATTGTAAAATTGAAAATTGCAGAAAACAATACCAAAATCAATGCTGAAAAGGCTCGTTATCGCTTTATTCTAGGGCAATTGTATCAAGAATTGGGCATTCGAGACACCGCTTTGATTTATTATCAAGAAGTAATTGATATGAATCGGAAAGCCGACAGAGAATATGTTATTCAGGCTTACGCCAAAAGAGCGCAGTTATTCGATTTTGAAAACGGCGACAAAGAGGCTTTTGTAAAAAGGTACAACAAGTTAGTAGCCGACAGAGAAAACAGACCGTTTTTAGGCACTATTTATTATGAAATGGGTGTTTTTTATGATAAAAACAACGATCAAGAATTGGCCAAAGAATTTTATAATGCTTCCCTAAAATCAAATTCGACGGACACTTATTTAATTGCTTCTAATTATAGGAATCTTGGGGATATGCACTTTAAAAACACCGATTATTACACGGCTGCCAAGTATTATGATAGTACTTTGGTTAAATTGGATGTTAAAACAAGAGAGCACATTCACATAACAAAAGTTAGGAAAGATTTAGACGAAGTAATTGAATTTGAATCTATTGCAAAAACGAACGACAGTATTTTAAATGTCGTTGCCATGAGTGAAGCCAATAGAGTTTTATATTATGAAGACTATATTGGAAAATTAAAAAAAGCCGATGAGGAGAAAAGACTTTTGGCCGAAAAGCAAAAAGAAATCCAGAAAAATATTGACATCAACAATCTATCCTCGTCAGATGATCCTGCAACAGGAGTTCAGCAAGGCGGAAAAACACCTCCAAAAAAATCTTCTGCACCGCCTACAATGACAGGTATTTCATCGAATACTGGAGCTAATGTTTTCTATTTTTATAATCCATCGACGGTGGCTTTTGGAAAGATAGAATTCAAGAAAAAATTTGGGAATAGAGCTTTGGGAGGAAATTGGAGATTGCCAACAACCAGAACCGATGCAGGAATTAATGACGCAAATGCTGATACAATTGAGACTGAACCAGAAGTTGTCGAAGCAGAAACACCTCAATATACTCCGGCATTTTATATCGAAATGTTGCCTAAAACACAAACTGAAATTGACAGTATTGCCAAAGAAAGAAACTTTGCCTATTATCAACTTGGTTTGATTTACAAAGAAAAATTCAAGGAATATAAATTAGCCAGCGACAAGTTGGAAAAATTGTTACAGCAAAATCCAGAGGAAAAATTGGTGCTTCCTTCGATGTATAATTTGTATAAAATTTATCAAATTACCGACGCTGCCAAAGCCGAAGAGATGAAAAACAGCATCTCAAGCCAATATCCGGATTCTCGTTATGCACAAATTATCAATAACAAAAATCCGAATACAGTCACTGAGTCAGAAACTACAGAAGCTGAATATAATAAATGGTATAAATCCTATCAGGATGAACAATTTGTTGTGCTATTAGAAAAAATTGACGGACTTATTATTCAATATTACGGCGATGAAATTGTTCCAAAATACGAATTGCTGAAAGCCAATACCATTGGAAAACTAAGAGGACTAGAAGCTTACAAGAAAGCAATGCTTTTCGTTGCCGATAATTATGCATCAACCGAAGAAGGGAAAAATGCTCGTGAAATTTTAACGACTCAAATTCCTTTATTGGAAAGAATGAATTTTACCACTGCCGAATCCAAAAATTGGAAAATACTATATAAAGTGGGTCAGCAAGACGACAAAGCCACCAAAAATATAGAAGATAAAATCAAGAAATTCATTGCAGGAGAAAACCTCACAAGACTGACTTACACTTTTGATATTTATACCGAAAAAGAAAATTTCATTACCGTTCAGGGTATCAAATCAGAAGCCTATGCCAGAAACGTTGCTTCAATTTTGAAAGAAGATAAAAAATTTAAAATCACAGAACCAGAAATCGTAATTTCGAGCGATAATTATAAAGTGGTTCAAATCAAGAAAAATTTAGCCGAATATTTGTCGCCACCAAAAACGGTTGTAGTGCCTGCTCAATCCGCAGTTCCAAATCCAGTAGTTCCTCAACCTGCCGTTGAGAAGGTTAAAACTCAAGGTCAAGATGCGCCAGCAAAAGCAACGCCTCCACCAAGCAAAGCTTCCAGAACAAGACCTCCTGGAGGAACGTCAACGATAGAAGACAATGATGATCCAAATCCCAGTTCAACTCCAAAACAGTAAATTATGTTTGAAAAAAAGACAAAATCATACACGGAATTTCTGGGAAAAACGAATAGAATTGTCGAAGGAACCATCATAAAAGGAGATATTATTTCCCAAGCCGACTTTAGATTGGATGGAGAATTGACAGGAAATTTTCAAACCAAAGGGAAAATTGTCATTGGCCCAGCCGGAAGTGTTACAGGCAATATTATCTGCAAAAATGCCGATATCGAAGGGAGATACAAAGGCAAAATACAGGTTTTAGAAATTTTGAATGTGAAAAATAAAGCCAGTATTTATGGCGAAGTAATTTGCGGAAAATTATCCGTAGAACCGGGTGCCGATTTTAGCGCTTCTTGTATGATGAAAACCAATTCCAAAATCACGATGCCCAATGACGGACAATCAAAACCCGAAGAAGCAAACCAATAATAAGTGGTTGGCGCTAATCAATATTCCGATTCAGATGGGAGTAATTATTTTTTTGTTTGCCTATTTAGGAAATTGGCTCGACGAGAAATACCCCAACACACATAATGTGTTTGTCAAAATCCTAACATT
Source organism: Flavobacterium sp. (assembly GCA_035433125.1). Taxonomy (GTDB): domain Bacteria; phylum Bacteroidota; class Bacteroidia; order Flavobacteriales; family Flavobacteriaceae; genus Flavobacterium. Next base: position 4,062 of record DAORUG010000084.1, on the reverse strand, counting down.
AGTGGGAGTTGCCATTGCTTTTTACAACATCAACAGGCAATTGAAAGACATTAATAAATCTTCATAAACAACAATGAATTTCAAAAAATACAAACCTCTAATTGAAGTAACCTTGCTTTCTGTTTTGGTTTATTTAGTACACAAATTGGTTTTTTTCTTAAACGAAAACAATCCGAATCTTCAAGGTTTTCATTTTCCAATAGAGGTTGTATATGGATTTTTCTTTATTTGTTCTCTGCTAATTATTCTTATTCTTATCAAGGTCAACGAAAAAAACATCGATAATGTGGGCTACACTTTTCTATTGGTCACTTGTATCAAGATGGCTTTGTCGTATTTGATTTTGTCGCCTATACTGAATTCGGGAATTCAAAATGTAAGAACAGAAAAAATTGTTTTTTTTATCATTTTTGCTTTGTTTTTGACTATAGAAACCATTGTAACGGTCAGAATCCTAAATATTAAGCAATAAAAAGCCAATAATGAGACAAAATAGTCATTTTTTTTATTTAATGTTTTTAACATATTGATTTAAAATGTACCTTTGCACCCAATTTCGGAAACTAAAAATAAAGTTAATTAACAGTTATGGTGATTTCAAACAAACCACTTCAATTTATAATAGCGATTTTAATAGCCTGTCTTCCAGTATTTGGCTTTGCCAATTCACCTACGGAAAGTACACCAGCACACACAGAAAAAACAGCTGTTGGGCACCAAGTAGCACCTCAAGTTGAGGACGAAACAACTGAAATTAGAGAACAAATAAAAGAAGTAATCGCGCACCACGTTCTTGATGGTCACGATTTTTCTCTTTTTGAATATGAAGGTGCACACATTGGTTTTTCATTGCCAATTATTCTTTGGGATAATGGAGTTCACTTTTTTTCTTCTTCTAAATTTCACCACGGAGAATCAGTTGCCGAATCTAACGGAAATTATTACAAATTACACCACGAAAAAATATACAAAACCGATGCCGCTGGGACTTTAACAGAAGAGCACGGACATCCAACAAATGCAATGCCAATCGACCTTTCTATCACAAAAGGAGTTTTGACTATTATGGTTGTGGCTTTGTTAATGTTTTTATTGTTTACAAGCTTGGCAAAATCATACGTTAAAAACGGTGGGATTTCTGCAGGAGCAGGACGTTTTTTTGAACCAATCGTATTGTACATTCGTGACGAAATTGCGATTCCAAACATTGGCGAAAAGCATTATAAAAAATATATGAGTTATTTATTGACCATCTTTTTCTTTGTATGGTTTTTGAATATCTTTGGTTTGACTCCGCTAGGAATCAACGTTACAGGAAATATCGCCATCACTTTCGGATTAGCGGTAATAACTTTTTTAATCACAAATCTTACCGCCAACAAAAATTATTGGGGACACATTTTCTGGATGCCAGGAGTGCCAGTTCCAATGAAAATTATTTTGGCACCTATCGAATTATTGGGAGTATTTATCAAACCTTTCGCATTGATGATTCGTTTGTACGCCAATATTTTTGCAGGTCACGTAGTATTGATGAGCTTGATTGGATTGATATTTATTTTCAAAAGTTGGTTGGGAAGTAGCTTGTCATTTATGTTGTCATTCGCTATTTCAATCATCGAAATTTTAGTTGCATTATTACAAGCCTATATCTTCACAATGTTATCAGCATTGTATTTCGGATCGGCCGTTGAGGAGCATCATCACGAAGAAGCTCATCATTAAAATTTAGATTTCAGATTTTAGATTTCAGATTTTCACCAATCTAAAATCTAAACTCAACAATCTAAAATCAAGAAGAATGTTTAATTTTTAATACATATTTTTATGGAAATTCCTAAAATCATTGGAGCAGGATTAGTAGTTATTGGAGCAGGTATTGGTATTGGTAGAATCGGTGGTTCTGCAATGGACGCAATCGCTCGTCAACCAGAAGCTACTGGAAAAATTCAAACAGCTATGCTTATTGCAGCTGCGCTTATTGAAGGTATTGGTTTCGCAGCTTTGTTTGCAGTAAACTAGAAAAAGACAAAAAGCTGTAACGGTTGGTTGCAGCTTTTGTTTAAAACATTAAATTAAAAGAATACAATTTAAAGACATACTATGGAAAAGTTAATAAATGATTTTTCGTTTGGATTATTTATCTGGCAAACAATAATATTTGTAGGATTGATTTTCCTATTGAAAAAATTTGCTTGGAAACCAATTCTTGATGCCGTTAACGAAAGAGAAGAAGGAATAAAAAATGCTTTACTTTCTGCTGACAATGCCAGAAAAGAAATGCAAAACCTTCAAGCGGATAACCAACGTATTTTGCAAGAAGCAAGATTAGAGCGTGATGCTATGTTGAAAGATGCTCGTGAAATCAAAGAAAAAATGGTTGCCGATGCTAAAAACGAAGCACAAGTTCAAGGTCAAAAAATGATCGAACAAGCAAAAGCTGCTATCGAAAGCGAAAAAAATAGCGCTATGGCCGAATTGAAACTTCAAGTTTCGACTTTATCTATAGAAATTGCTGAAAAATTATTACAAGAAGAATTATCTAACAAAGCTACTCAAGTAAAATTAGTAGAAAAAATGTTAGGCGACGCAAAATTAAGCTAATATGTCAGGTACAAGAGCAGCAATTCGTTACGCAAAAGCCATTCTGGAAATCGCAGACTCCAAGAAAGCAGCTACTCAAGTTAGTGCTGATATGGCATTGATTACTTCTACTATTAATACAAATGCAGAATTGAATACTTTTATTCAAAGCCCAACTATTAATGTAGATCAAAAAGAAAATGCGCTTTTGGAAGTTTTTGCCAATGCCAATGCAGTAACAAAAAGTCTTTTCCGTTTATTAAAGGAGAATAAAAGATTTGAAATTCTAGATGCTATTGCATTAGAATACAACAAATTGTTTGATATTATGAATGGTGTTGAAGTGGCAAAAGTTACAACAGCAATTGCTATGGATGCAGCATTAGAAGCTAAAGTTTCGGCTAAAATTGCAACATTTTCAGACAAGAAAATCACAATTGAAAACACAATAGATCCATCTATCATTGGAGGATTTATTTTAAGAATAGGCGACAAACAATACAATGGTTCTGTTGCAAACAGATTACAAGTTTTAAAAAGAGAATTGAATAACTAGTTATTTATAAATAATTATGGCGGAAATTAAACCTGCTGAAATTTCAGCAATATTAAGAAAACAAGTAGAAGGATTCGAATCTGGAGCTACACTTGAAGAAGTTGGATCAGTACTAAATGTAGGAGATGGAATTGCTCGTGTTTACGGACTTTCTAATGTTCAATATGGTGAACTTGTAGAATTTGACAATGGTCTTGAGGCGATTGTATTGAATCTTGAAGAAGACAATGTTGGGGTAGTACTTTTAGGACCATCTACAGGAATCAAAGAAGGTTCAACTGTAAAAAGAACACAACGTATTGCCTCTCTTAAAACAGGAGAAGGAATTGTAGGTCGTGTAGTAAACACTTTGGGTCAACCAATTGATGGTAAAGGTCCAATTACAGGTGAATTATTCGAAATGCCGTTAGAAAGAAAAGCTCCTGGAGTTATCTTCCGTCAGCCAGTTACCGAGCCATTACAAACAGGTATCAAAGCAGTAGATGCAATGATTCCAGTAGGTCGTGGACAACGTGAGTTAGTTATTGGTGACCGTCAAACAGGTAAATCAACTGTTTGTATCGATACTATCTTAAATCAAAAAGAATTTTACGATGCAGGAAAACCTGTATTTTGTATCTATGTTGCCATTGGACAAAAAGCGTCAACGGTAGCAGGAATCGCAAAAATGTTAGAAGAAAAAGGTGCAATGGCTTATACAGTTATTGTTGCTGCGAATGCTTCTGACCCAGCACCAATGCAAGTATATGCTCCTATGGCAGGTGCTGCAATTGGGGAATATTTCAGAGATTCTGGTCGTCCAGCTTTGATTATTTATGATGATTTATCTAAACAAGCTGTTGCTTACCGTGAGGTTTCTCTTTTATTGAGAAGACCACCGGGACGTGAGGCATATCCTGGAGACGTTTTCTACTTGCACTCTC